>CAZTLI010000125.1:0-12386 GCA_964614375.1 uncultured Anaerolineaceae bacterium | reverse complement strand
AATGTGATGGCACTCGGCGAACAGCGCGCGGGTGCGGGCGTGGGCGTCGAAAACTTCTTATTTGTCAAAGTGGGCACGGGCATCGGTTGTGGCATCGTGGCACAAGGTCATATCTATCGCGGCAGCAGCGGTTGCGCGGGCGACATCGGTCATATTACCGCAGACCGCAATGGGCCGGTGTGTCATTGTGGCAACATCGGTTGTTTAGAAGCGGTTGCTGCGGGGCCACCGATGGCGGCGAAAGCGATGGCAGCGGCGAAGGCGGGCAACAGCGCCATTCTCTCACGGCTTATGGACGCGCATGAGCAACAATTGACGGCTGAGGACGTGGGGATTGCCGCGCAGCAAGGTGACCGAGCCGCGTTGGAGATTATTCAAGATAGCGGACGGATCATTGGCGAGGTATTAGCGGGTCTCGTCAACTTCTTCAATCCGAACGTCATCGTCATTGGCGGTGGGGTGAGCAAAATCGGCGGGCAGTTTCTCGTCGCGATTCGGCGGGCTGTCCTGCACCGTTCGACACCGCTGTCTACGCGCCATTTGCGGATTGATTATTCTGAGATTAATGAGGACGTGGGTGTGATCGGCGCGATTGCACTGGCGTTAGAGCACCAGTTTGTCGTGAGGCAATAATTTTGCGGCAAACGGGTGGAGGTTAGTAATGGTGAGCGAGAGTATGAATAATCAGCGAAAGGAGGTCTATGGAGCGGGAACAAGTCATGCTTAGACATGCTTCAGGCGGGCGCGGCGCGGAAGGCCAATTCAACACCACGACCCAACCTGAAACAATGTGCCATAAATCACAATTGTAAAGTTTAATTGTAGAAAGGCAATGAATAATATGTTCAGCCGAAAAGCGATTTTGCTGTTCGTGCTTATTGTCATGGTGGCATCACTTTCGATAGCACCCCTGGCAGCACAGGAAGTCAATCTCTCGATTATCTGGTTTGCGTGGCCGCCCTGCGATTTGCTGGCGAGCATCACTGGCGAGTATGAAGCGGCTAATGTAACCGTGACCTGCGTGCCGATTGGACAGTGGCGTGACCAGATCTTCGCCGATTTCGCCGCACAGGGTGGCGCAGACCTGCCGATTCTGGACAGCCAGTTCATGGGTGAGGCCGTTGCGGGTGGTCATCTGGTTGAATTGACGGACTGGATGGCGGAAAATCTGCCGCTGGATGATTACGATCCGACCGCGTTGGCCTACTATGCCGAAGTCCCGACTGGCAGCGGACGTTTCTATTCCGTCCCCATCATGACCGACACGCGGATGCTGGTTTATCGTGCGGATGTTTTCGCCGAAGCGGGTTTTGAACCCCCCACGTCATGGAGCGAACTGCTCGAACAAGCACAGGCCTTTGCCGATGGCGATCTCATCGACTTCGGTTTCGCCACACACTGGATTAACAACGGCGACCTCGTACAGACGACCTGGAATCACATCCTCTGGTCGTTTGGGGGTAATCTGTGGGATTCAACCACCTATCAGGTCGAAGGGGTGTTGAACACCGAAGTTGGTGTGCGCGCGATTGAATTCGCCCGGGCACTGCTAGCGACTGCGCCGCCCGGTGCGGAAGGCTTCGGCTTCGACGAGACCGTTGGCGCGATGTGCAATGGTTCGACCGCAATGGTCGAAATCTGGTACGGCTTTGGGGGTGCATTCACCGACCCCGAAGGCTGCCCCTATGAAATCGGTTTCGCTGTCGTGCCCGGCGAAGAAGAACACTACATCAGCCTCGGTGGGATGGGTATCAGCGTGAGCGTATACTCACCCAATCAGGACGCCGCGCTTGACCTGATTGCGTGGCTGCAATCGGACGAAATTCAGATCGAGTGGGCGTCGCGCGGGGGCTTCCCCGGACGCACGTCCATCCTCAACAGCGATGCGTTCCTCAATGCCGCGCCCTACAACCCCAGCTTCGCCGAAGCCTTTACCTACGTGCGCGATTTCTGGAATCTGCCGGAATACAGCCAGATGCTCAGTGTGCAGGGTGAATATCTGAATCTGGCGATTTCAGGTCAGATGGATGCAGACGAAGCATTGGACATCATCGCCGAAGAACATCAAGCCATTCTGGATGAAGCCTATCCCGATGGCCCGCCGTCTTCTGAATAAACCCTAAGGATGAGGGGATGGTTTATGACATCACCATCCCCTCCGCTGTATCTGGAGTCGCTGCCATGACGAATATGCACATCTCTTATCAGGATCAGCAAAAAACGAAACCCGGTCATGTGCGCCCGCGTTTTAGCTGGTTGACAGACCGCTGGATAGCCACCAGTTTCTTGACACCCACCATGCTGCTGCTGTTATTGGTCGGGATATTCCCCCTCATCTGGTCGCTGTATCTGAGTTTTACCGATTGGTCGGTAATAGCGGACGCGGGGACTGCGCCGGAGTGGATTGGCACGACCAATTTTGTCAATTTGCTGAACGATACGCGCGTGGGCAATCGCGTCTGGGAGCGTTTTATCGTCACCGGGCAGTTTGTTGTCCCGGCAGTGACGATTGAACTGCTGCTCGGTTTTGGCACGGCGCTGCTGCTCAATCGCAAGTTTCGTGGGCGTGGGGCGATTATGACGATGCTGCTCATCCCGATGATGCTGTCGCCGGTGGTCGTGGCGTTGTTCTGGCGCTTCATGATGCAGGGCGAAGGGGTGTTGAACTTTTATGTCCATGATGTGATGGGTTTTGACCCGACACCGTGGTTGACCAATCGCTTTGTGGCGCCGCTATCGTTGATTATTGTCGATGTGTGGATGTGGACGCCATTCATGATGCTGATTTCAATCGCGGGACTCTCCGCCGTGCCCAAATATCTCTATGAAGCGGCGGCGGTCGATAGAGCCAGCGGCTGGTTTCGCTTCCGGCATATTACGCTGCCGATTGTCGCGCCATTATTGCTCATCGCCATTATTTTCCGCACGATGGACGCCTATAAATTGTTCGATCAGGCTTTTGTGCTGCTGGGGTCGGCGGGCGGGCCGGGACGTTCTGCCCAGACTGCATCATTGTACCTGTATGAGCGCGCCTTCAGCGATTTTGATACAGGGGAGGCGTCGGCATTGGGTTACATCATGCTGATTGTCATCATTGCGCTGGCAAACTTATTTATTCGTGTGTTGAACAGCCTGAAAGCCGAGTGAGGGACAGCATGGTCACAAAAGATGTGGTACACGATGACATCGTAAAGACCGGTGGCAATCCGATTCTCAATCGACTCGGCAGGGTTGGATTCTGGGTAGCGCTGGCGCTGGTGATTTTCTTCTTTATGTTTCCACTTTATTGGATTTTTGTCTCGTCTATTAAAACGCGCGCCGCGGTCATTGACCGGACGCCGACCTACATTCCCGTGCTGCAATTCGAGCCGATAGTCAACAATTATATCGAGGTGCTCACAGGCGCCACGACGACCAGTGAGACAGGGGTGCGCGCGGCAGGCAGCCTTGATGCGTTTCGTGACCGTCTCATCAACAGCGTCATCATCAGCGGTACATCGACATTACTCGCTGTGATGCTGGGCACATTGGCCGCATACGCCGTATCGCGCTTTCGGATACCGGGCGAAGACGATTTGATGTTCTTTATCCTGAGCCAGCGGATGCTGCCGCCGGTGGTCGTCCTTATCCCAACATTTTTGCTATTTAGTAACTTACACCTGCGCGACAGTTATATTGGCATCATTTTGTTGTATACAACGATGAATCTGCCGTTTGTGGTGTGGATGATGAAGGGATTCTTCGATGAAATCCCGCTGGAATATGAAGAAGCGGCGATGATAGATGGTTATTCACGCCTGCAAGCGATCTGGAAAATTGTCATTCCCGAAGCGATTCCGGCAATGCTGGCGACGGCGGTCTTTTCGGCAATTGTGTCGTGGAATGAATTTGTATTTGTGAACCTGCTCAACCGCGATTATGCGGCGACTGTGCCCCCCTATCTGAATAGTATTATCGGCGTGGGCGCGGTGGAATGGGGCAGATTAGCGGCGGCGACGATTATCTTTGTTGTGCCGATTGTCATCTTCACGTACTTCGTGCGTAATCATCTGCTGCGGGGTGTGACATTTGGCGCGGTACGCCGCTAAAGGAGCGTTGCTATGGCAGACATTACCCTCAATACCGTCAACAAATATTTCGGCGAGCCATCCAACCCCAAAAGCGTCCATGCCGTTAAAGACCTGTCGCTCGCGATACCCGATGGCGAATTTCTGGTGCTGTTGGGGCCAAGCGGCTGCGGCAAAACGACGACTTTGCGAATGGTCGCCGGACTGGAAACAGTCACAGCGGGCGAGATATTCATCGGTGACCGCCTTGTGAATGAACTGGAACCGGGAGACCGCGACATCGCGTTTGTGTTCCAGTTTTATGCCTTGTATCCGCATCTCTCGGTCAAGGACAACATCTCCTTCCCGCTGCGAGCGCAGCGAATGCCCAGACAGGTGGTCGAGGAGCGTGTGCAGCGTATTGCCGCAACCCTGCAAATCGACCATGTGCTCAAGCGGCGTCCGGGTAAATTACCCAGCGGTGAACAACAGCGTGTGGCATTAGGTCGGGCGATGGTGCGTGAGCCGCAGGTGTTCCTCATGGACGAACCGCTGACCAATCTCGATGCGGCGCTGCGGGCAGATATGCGCGTGGAACTGAAGCACTTGCAGCAGGAATTGGGCACAACGATGCTTTATGTCACGCATGATCAAATCGAAGCGATGTCGATGGGGCATCGGATTGCGGTTATGGACAGGGGTGTCCTGCAACAGGTGGGGACACCGCTGGAAATCTATAATTCGCCGCAGACGCTGTTTGTCGCCACCTTCATCGGCAGCCCGCCCATGAATACGGTGACGTGTCATTATCACCCGGAGACAGGCGCGCTGCACGCTGCATCAAGCGATTTCCGTCTGACAGTATCCGACGCGCGCTTAGGACAGGTCGCCACTGGGCACGACCTCGTATTCGGCGTGCGGTCAGAAGATATTGCAATATGCGAGGGCGAGGAAACGGGCGATTTATCGGGCGAGGTGCTCATCCGTGAGCCGCTGGGTGACGAAACCATCTATGACGTGGATGTCGGTGGCGAGTCGTTCCTCGTGAAAACATCACCACGTCAGCGCTATCAACCGGGCGATGCGGTGGCGCTCAAATTCAACCGTGAGCGTGTCCACCTTTTTGACCACGCCACGGGCACAGCACTATAGGGGGTTGGGTGTATGTCTCGTTTAGAACTCCACGACGTATCCAAATACTATGGTCGGGTTAAGGCGCTTCAGCATGTGTCGCTGCATGTCGATGATGGTGAATTTCTCATCCTGTTGGGGCCGACGGGCGCGGGCAAAACGACGACTCTGCGTTGTGTTGCCGGCTTAGAGAAGCTCAATACCGGCGCGATTCACATGGATGGCGAGTCGATTGACCATCTGAGTCCTGCTGAACGCGATGTGGCGATGGTCTTTCAGAGTTATGCGCTGTATCCCCGTAAAACAGTGGCACAGAATATCGCCTTTCCATTGGAAGCGCGCCATATTCCCACCAACGCGATTCAAGAACGCACACGCGACATCGCGCGCAAGCTGGACATTGATACATTGCTGGAACGCTATCCGGCGGCACTGTCGGGCGGTCAACAGCAGCGTGTGGCGCTGGGGCGGGCAATGGTGCGTGAACCGCGCGTGTTTTTGATGGATGAACCGCTGACCAATCTCGACTTTAAACTGCGGGTCGAAATGCGCGGCGAATTGAAACGCCTGCAAAAAGAACTCGGCGCGACCTTTTTCTATGTCACCAATGATCAAGTCGAAGCCATGTCGATGGCGGATCGCATCGCCGTCTTAAACGAGGGTGTATTGCAGCAGATAGATGCGCCGGAAACGATTTATGCCGAACCCGCCAATATGTTCGTGGCGCAGTTCGTCGGCAGTCCGCGCATCAACTTCCTCGATTGTGTGCTCGATAGCGCTAATCGTAAGCTCGTGTCTGTGGATGATGCGTGGTGCGTGACCCTGTCTGAAGCACAGCAATCAACCATCGAGGCGCAATCACCGCCGGGCACGATGGTGTTTGCCATTCGCGCCGAAGACATCGATTTGCTGCGGACAGAGGAGGACGCGGCAGGTGCGGGTACGGTGTACGTCATCGAACCGTTGGGAGACCGCACGATTGTCGATGTGCGACTGGAAAATGGCGAAATGGTGAAGATTAAAGTTCATCCGTCGGATTCAGTCATGGCGGGCGAAGCGGTTTGGCTGCGCTTTGATCATGAACGTTGTCATATTTTCGATAAAGAGACCGGTACAGTCATTTTATAAACTTAGAGTGAATGGAGAAGAGATGATGCCAAGACCTGTTACGATCTTTACCGGGCAGTGGGCCGATTTACCGCTAACGGTGATGGCCGAGAAGGCCAAAAGTTTTGGCTATGATGGTCTGGAACTGGCCTGTTGGGGCGACCATTTTGAAGTGGATAAAGCCCTTGAAAGCGACAGTTATATCCAGAGCCGCAAAGACATCCTCGAAAAGCACGGCCTGAAATGCTTTGCAATCAGCACGCATCTGGTCGGGCAGTGTGTCGCCGATGCGATTATTGATGAACGTCACAAAAGTATTCTGCCGTCGCGTTTATGGGGTGATGGTAAGCCAGACGGCGTGCGTGAACGCTGTGCTGAAGAGGTGAAGAATACGGCGCGTGCCGCCAAAAAACTCGGCGTCAGCATCGTCAATGGCTTCACAGGCAGCCCCATCTGGCATATGCTCTATCGCTTCCCGCCGACAACCGATGAGATGATTGACGCGGGCTATCGCGAATTTGCTGACCGCTGGAATCCGATTATGGATGTTTTCGATGAAGTCGGTGTGCAGTGGGGATTGGAATGTCATCCGGCAGAAATCGCCTATGACATCTATACCGCCGAGAAAACGCTGGAAGTTTTGAAACATCGCAAAGCGTTCGGCTTCAATTTTGACCCCAGCCACTTTGTCCATCAATTGTTCGACCCCATCCATTTTCTGGATCGCTTCCCGGACAGAATCTATCACGTCCATATCAAGGATAGTAAAGTGCGGCTGAATGGCTATCGCAGCATTTTAACGTCTCATCTGAACTTTGGTGACGAACGACGCGGTTGGGATTTTGTGTCGCCGGGACGGGGCGATGTCGATATTGAGGCGATTGCCCGCAAATTAAATCGGATAGGCTATGATGGCCCGCTGTCTGTCGAATGGGAAGACAATGGCATGAATCGGGATTTTGGCGCGAAGGAAGCCTGTGAAATCGTCCGCAAGAACGATTTTCCGTCCTCCGATGTCGATTTCGATGCCGCGTTCGCCTCGGATAAATAAGGAGATTGATAATGCCGGAAGAAGTCGGATTCACTACGATGGCGGGGGCGCGTGCAGAAGGCGATGCGCCAGAAATTGGAATCGGGATGCTGGGCTACTCGTTTATGGGTAAAGCACATTCCAATGCCTTCAAGACACTGCCCTATATGATGTATCCCCCTGTTGCGATACCCAGGCTGGTCGGCATCGCTGGACGTAATGAGGAAGCGGTCACCGAGGCGGCGCGGCGCTATGGTTATGCCAATGTCTATACGGATTGGCGCAAAATGCTGGAAAATGATGCCGTTCAACTCTTCGACAATGGCGGCCCCAATAATGCCCATGCCGAACCCTGTATCGCGGCGGCTCAAGCGGGCAAACACGTCTTCTGCGAAAAGCCACTCGGACGCACGGCTGAAGAATCGAAGTCGATGCTTGATGCTGTCGAAAAAGCGGGTGTGAAGCACATGGTGGCGTTTAACTATCGCTTTGTGCCCGCGATTGTGCAGGCTAAAAAGTTGATCGAAAGCGGCGCGCTAGGACGGATTTTCCATTATCGGGCGGTCTATTTGCAGGAATGGATTATTGACCCGAATTTCCCTAAAGTGTGGCGGCTGGATAAAAGTGTCGCGGGCAGCGGGGCATTGGGTGATCTCGGCGCGCACATTATCGACCTCGCGCGTTTCCTCGTGGGTGAACCGAAGCGTGTCATGGCGATGACCAGGACATTTATCGACGAACGTCCGACAGAAGACGGCAAAGGTCGTGCGAAAGTCGATGTGGATGATGCGTTTGTCGCGCTGCTGGAATTTGACAATGGCGCGCTGGGCACTGTCGAAGCGTCACGCTTCTGTCAGGGGCGCAAAAATCACGAAGTGCTGGAAATCAACGGCGAGAAAGGGTCAATTCGCTTCAATCTGGAACGGCTCAACGAACTCGATGTGTTCTGGGCGGGCGAAGAACCGAAAGAAACGCGCGGCTTCCATAACACCCTCATCAGTGAAGCGTATCATCCCTATTGGGGTAACTGGTGGCCTCATGGACACATGATAGGCTGGGAACACAGCTTTATTCATGAATTCCACCACTTCTTCGATGCCATTGTGAATAACAAGGATGTCGCGCCATATGGGGCAACCTTCGTTGATGGGTATCGTAATTCGGTCATCTGCGATGCCATTGTCGCATCCGCCAATGCGGGCAAAGCGGTTGATGTAAAGTATTAGGAGGGGTCATGATTCCAGCACGAATCTACCGGGTGGTCGAGCGCATTATCATTCTGTGCATGATATTGGGTCTGGTGGGGATGTTCCAGCCCTGGCGACTCGATTTATACACATGGGGATTTCATGTGTTGCTGGTGAGTACGTTGATATTCATCATCTATACCCATATTCCCGCGCGCGAAGACGAGGAGTAACCCACAACACGCATTCTTGCCTCCGCTGGTCATGTTGTGCAGACCAACGCCCAGATACGCGGTGTGCTGTAAAAAGACAGTACACCGCATTTTTTGCCCGGTAGATAGCCGAATGCTGGTGACCGCGCCATTGACAGCCTGCGATCACGCGCGTACAATGGCTCTGCTCCCAACTCGCCCAAACCACATCTTGAAACCAAACACACGCAAATGGTATAATGCGCGAGAAATTAAAGTTGGGTTGTTCATTACCAAATGAATAGGTCAAAAGCAGATAAAAATTATCATCCTTTACTTACCGTAAGACAACGTGGGCATTTTGAGCGTATTCGTGCTGAATATGAAGCAAATCCCAAAACGTGTCCATTGTGTGGTAAAGCATTGACTTATGCCCAACGGCATAATACCTATGGCAGTCGTTCATGCAGCGTGGTTATCTTCAATACTACAGTTCGCAAGCATCATGAAGAGTGTGCTCATTGCGGTGAAATTAAGGAAACACGCGAAAATAAGTATTGCAATAGGTGTATAAACAATAATGTTTATAGCAACAGAATTACCAATTTAGCGGCTGCAAAATCAGATCGTATTCGACGAAAACTACTGATTGGGCAGCGTGGTCATCAGTGTGAAGACTGCGGTTATGCAAAATGGAATGGAAGACCGATGCCACTTGAACTTGACCACATTGATGGTAATTCTGATCATAATGCGCCAGAAAACTGGCGTGTCGTCTGCCCAAATTGCCATGCTTGCACAGATCATTATAAAGGGGCAAATATGGGAAAAAACGCAGGAAACGATACAAAGATGGTTTAACTTATTAATAGATGAACTATTTGTATTAAATTGTTCACGCCACTGTAGCTCAGTTGGTAGAGCACTCGCCTTGTAAGCGAGATTGCGTGGGTTCGAGTCCCACCAGTGGCTAATACCTTCCTTATAAGAAGGTTGTGTGGTGAATAACACCACGACGCACGTTACACAACAACATGGGTCGGTGTCCCGAGTGGCAAAGGGGGCGGGCTGTAAACCCGCTGGCGCAAGCCTTCGCAGGTTCGAGTCCTGCCCGGCCCACTGGTGCCTCCATAGCTCAGTCGGTAGAGCGTACCCTTGGTAAGGGTAAGGTCATGGGTTCAAATCCCATTGGAGGCTCTCGTGAATTATTTCCAGACGGTGTTTTGAAGGTAAGGGCAGACAATGGCGAAAAAAGGGCAGCGTATCGTTGTCAAAATGCGGAGTACGGAAAGCGGTCATATCTATATCACCAGCAAAAACCGCCAGAACGACCCGCAGCGTTTAGAACTTAAAAAATATGACCCGATATTGCGTAAGCATGTGCTGTATCGGGAGACCAAGTAAACCCACAACGCCAATCAAGCGATGGTGTGGCATGTGGGTATTCACGACACAGGGGTGTAGCTCAACTGGCAGAGCGACGGTCTCCAAAACCGTAGGTTCAGGGTTCAAGTCCTTGCACCCCTGCCTTGCAACACAACAGACACCGTCCTCAGGGCGGTGTCTTGCGTATACCAATCGTGTGAAAATTGGGGCGTTCCCATTTTGGGGCCTTGAGGCAGGAGATTACATTATGTCTGTAGACCAAACAATAGACTCGGAAGAAAATGAAGTCGATGAACGCGGGTTGACTGTAGGCAAAGGGCGGGCGACCCCCGGTAAACGCACCCGCACGGGCAAAGAGACCACCACCAGCGAGGGTGGCAATTTCATCACCCGACCCATACGGGGCATATTCACTTTCATCGGTGAGGTGCGGGATGAACTGAACAAGGTGACATGGCCCACGCGCGAAGAGACCCGTTATCTGAGCATCATCGTCGTGGCGACAACGGTTGCCACTTCCATCGCGCTGGGGATTATCAGCCTGATATTTACCGAATTGTTCCGCTTCGGGCTGGAAACACCTATTATTTTGCTGGTTGTGTTGGGTGTCGCGCTGGGGGCAACTGTGGCTTTCTGGCGGATGGGTGGCAGAAGTAATCGCTCCTATTAGCATCAATACGTTTTGATTTGATAGATAAACCCGGTGGTTTATCTGTGGTTCTGTAGGTTAAGTTGATAAAGGCGTTGTCATGTCGAATGACCAGATTCCCAACTCGGAAAGTGATTACGACCCGGAACCGGTTTATCTACAAGAGGAGACCGATAACGGCGATAATGATTCCGACATTACTATCATGTTGGACGATGGCGTTCGCAGACCCGAAGAAGAAGCCGAAGCCGAAAAGCTGTGGTACATCATCCACTGCTATTCGGGGTATGAAAACAAAGTCTGCCACGCTATTGAGCAGCGTATCGAAACCATGGGGATGCGAGACCGCATTTTCGATGTCATCGTCCCCACTGAGGAAGAGATTGAAGTCAAGGACGGCAAACGCCGGACTGTCGAACGGCGCGTATTCCCCGGTTACATCATGGTACAAATGAAGATGGACGAAGACTCGTGGTATGTCGTCCGCAATACACCGGGCGTCACCGGATTTGTGGGCATGGGTAACGACCCGACACCACTGCGTCCAGAAGAAGTCAAAAAAATCATGGATCGCATGTCCAGCAGCGACCCGGTAGTGAAATTTGACTATAAGATCGGGCAGCGGGTGCGGATTACGGGCGGCCCGTTCAACGACTTTGTGGGCACAGTGGCCGATATTGACCCGGATAAGCTCAAAGTGCGGGTGATGGTGAACTTCTTCGGGCGCGAGACGCCGGTGGAATTGGATTTCACTGAGGTCGAAAAGGCATAGGCAGCAGGCCATTCCCACGCTACAATAACACACGATTTTGCGTAGCCATCAGCGTTTGCTGGTGGCTATCTGTTGAAACACACGAGATGGAATGAGGATAGAGACCCATGGCGAAGAAAGTCAAAGCAATCGTCACCCTGCAAATTCATGCAGGTAAGGCCAACCCCGCGCCGCCTATCGGCCCTGCGCTGGCGCAGCACGGCATTAACTTGATGCAGTTTTGCAAGGAATATAATGCCCGCACCAGCAGTCGTATGGGCGAGGTAATTCCGGCGGAAATCACCATTTTTTCGGATAGCTCGTTCAAGTTCATTCTGAAAAGTCCGCCAACGGCCTTCTTGATTAAGAAAGCGGCGGGCATCCCCAAAGGGGCGTCCAATCCCTTGACCGAAACTGTCGGACGGCTGACGCGCAAACAGGTGCAAGAAATTGCCGAAACGAAGAAAGCCGATCTCAACGCCCACGACATCGAAGCGGCGATGCGCCAGATTGAAGGCACAGCGCGGCAAATGGGTGTCGAAATTGTCGATTAGCGCAAACGGCGCTTAATTCAACCCAATTGTGGGAGGACGCCCGCGCGTCCATCCGTACCACGAAGGAGACCTACTCATGGCAAAACGCGGAAAACGTTATCTTGATTCAGCGAAACTTTTTGATCGTCAACAACTCTATTCCTTAGAAGAGGCTGTCGGCCTCATCAAGAATATGAGGCGAGCCAAATTTGACGAAACGATTGAACTCCACATGCGCCTCGGCATCGACCCGCGCCACAGTGACCAGCAAGTCCGCAGCACGGTGATGCTGCCGCACGGATTGGGTAAATCAGTGCGTGTGCTGGCCTTTGTCGAGGGCGAAGATGCCCGCACCGCCGAACAAGCAGGCGCAGA
>CAZTLI010000124.1:0-12391 GCA_964614375.1 uncultured Anaerolineaceae bacterium | reverse complement strand
GCAAATTGTCCCATTCGTCATCGAGAACGTTCGGATCATACGTTGGGAGGCTGACCATCGAAATGACTTCTCCACGCGGCACAGACAGCACCACCGCCGCGCCCTGCTGACCATCCATTGCAGCAAAGACTTCCGCCTGCACTTCTAAATTGAACGTGACTTGAATGTCCGAGCCAACTTGTGGCTGATGGAGCAGCGTTTGTGTGATGTCTTCGGGCAGGTCGTCACCGCGTAGAATCGTATCGTAAGCTGCCTCTGCGCCACCGACGCCATAACGCAGACTAAAATAACCCAATGCACTAAACATTTCGGGATAATGGTATGTGCGATTCAGGCCATCTTCACGCGGAACTGATTCGACCAATATACGATCATGACGATCACGAATATCACCGCGCATGATGGCTGCTTCTGCCTCGACCAGACGCGGATTGTCTTCGCGGTCGAGTAGACTGTCTGGCCCTGCGACAGTCCAGTAGAAAGCAGCAGCGGCAATCATGCCAAATACAATGAGTATGGCGATGAGCACGCGGTTGATTTCGCTCGTGAACTGCATCAACGCTCTCCCGCAGACAGGCGCAGCAGCAGCCCGGTAATGATGAAGCTCATCAGCAGCGAGCTGCCGCCATAACTGATGAATGGCAGCGTGACGCCGGTCAGGGGGAAGACTTTGAGTACGCCGCCCATAATCAGCAGGCTTTGAATGCCGATGACAGTGCTTAGACCAACCGCAAGCAGCGCATAGAAGGGGGCGCGCTGCTGCACGGCAATCCGTAATCCGCGCATGACATACAACGCTAGAGCCGCGATGATGGTGATTGCCCCTGACAAGCCCCATTCTTCAGCCAACGCCGCGAACACAAAATCCGAATGCACCACCGGGATATAGGTCGGCGACCCTTGTGTGATACCCTGACCGAAAACACTGCCCGATGCAAATGCCATCAAACTCTGTACGATTTGATAGGCGCGTCCATCGGCTTCGGGCCAGGGATTCAACCAGATGTCGATGCGAAGTTGCACGACGCTAAAGAGAGAATAGGCGACAACAGCGGCAACGATGACCAATAACGCCCCGCTCAACAAAATGCGGGTGTAACCGCTGGCGACATAGAGCAATATCATGAACACGATAAAAAACAGAATCGCCGTGCCCAAGTCGCGCTGCCAGATGAGAATCACGACAGATAAACCCCACATCAGCAAAATTGGCCCCACGATTCGCGGTGACAATGAAAAGGGTTGCTCGCTGGGCTTGAGTCCGGCGGCGCGCAGGGCCGGCACTTGTTCGCCGAGATAACTGGCAAGAAATGCGACCAGTATGATTTTGAGCGCTTCTGAGGGTTGAAAATAGATGCCAGCAATACCCAACCACAATTGTGGCGCGCCTTCCTGTCCAGACGGATTTTGCCCCAAGAGAATCGTGCTGACAAGCAGTGCCAGACCTATCACGAGCAAAATATAGCGATAATTTCGCAGCCAGTGAAGTGCGTGCGGGAAAATAGCGACGATGAGCATGGCCCCCACGGATAATATTAGCCACACACCCTGACGGTCAGCGAAATTCGGCGCGAGCCGATCAATGATGACCAATCCCCACCCACTGAGCAGCATCACCAGCGGAAACAGCAACGCATCACGCGCGGGCAAGTGGCGATTGAGTACGTAATTACCCACGCCAGCACACACGACCCAGCCCATAAACGGCAGCCAATGGAAAATCCCTGCGTCTATGCGGGTGAGGTTCAATGCCAGTGTATTCACTGCCAGAAACACGCCAATTAATAACAGCAGCAGTCGTTCCCGGCGCGAAATGAGGCTATATGATTCAGGGAGATAATCCACGCTATTGATACGTGCTTCGCCTTCTGCTATGACAATCCTAATGCGCGCCCGACAAGGGGTTTTAGCTTCTTTAAGGCATCCCGGCTGATTTTGTCTTTACTGGTTTGGATTGCACCATCAAGCGCTGTATGGCAGCCATAGGTGGCGCTGGTATCGAGATTTTCAACTGCCCATGCAATCGCCTCTTGCGCCAGTTTGAGATTGCGCGTCATGGTTTTGATGACCATTTCGACAGTGACCGGCGCTTCACTCTCATGCCAGACATCATAATCGGTGATGTGCGCCATGGATGCGAAAGCGATTTCCGCTTCTAGCGCGAGGAAGGCTTCCGGGCAAGTGGTCATGCCGATGAGGTCAAAGCCCCAACTCCGAAAGACCTTGCTTTCGGCTTTCGTCGCGAAGCGGGGGCCTTCTTCGACTATCAACGTGCCCCGCCGATGCACCATACCATCACAGGCCTGTACTGCTTTTGCCAGTAGTTCGCGCATTTCTTCGCAAAATGGATCAGCGACGGAAATATGGGCGACCAACCCCTCCCCGAAAAATGTGCGTGGACGCTGACCGGTCGTGTAGTCGAAGAGTTGGTCGGGGATGACGATATGTCCCGGTTCATAGTCTTCGCGGAGTGACCCGGTAGCATTGACCGCGATGATAAAACGCACACCTAAAGACTTTAGCGCGAAGATATTAGCCTGATAGGGCACTTCGCTCGGCGTGTAGATATGGCCTTCTCCGTGACGTGGCAAGAAGGCGACTCGTTTGCCGCGCAGTGTCCCGATACGAATGTCCCCACTCGGTTTGCCGAACGGCGTGTCGATTTGATGTGTGGTCACGTCGGTGATTTCTGGCATGGCATACAGACCAGACCCGCCAATGACGCCAATCGCAACTTGTTCAGTCATGACATAAGCCTCCTAATTTTAAGAAAAATCATAATGTGGCGAGTGTAGCACCGCCGTCTACGCCGAGTGCGACGCCGTTGATGAAGCTGGCTGCTGGACTACACAGAAACACCGCAGCATTGGCAAATTCTTCGGGTTTGCCGATTCGTCTCAGTGGAATACTGTTTGCCGCTTTTTCGTATTCCTCTTCAGCCGAGGTGTGATTTTTGTCTGCCCGGGCTTGCATCAGGTGCTGAACCCGCTCGGTATCGGTGATGCCGGGCAGAATACTGTTGACCCGGATACCCTCTGGCCCCAATTCTTGAGATAAGGTTTTTGTTAATCCGACGACGGCTGGGCGGAGCGTATTCGAGAGTGTAAGATTGGGATTGGGTTGTTTCGCAGCAATCGACACAATCGCCAAAATCGCTGGACGGGTTGATTCACGCAGGTAGGGCAGCGCCGCTTTTATTAAACTGACTGTGCTGAGAATGATCAGGCGCGTGGCCTCTTCCCAGACGGTCACATCAAAATCATCGAAGACGCCTGCTGGCGGGCCGCCAGCGTTGGTCACGAGAATATCAAGACCGCCCATCATCTCCGCACTGTTTTTGACGATTCGTTCGGCTGTTGCGCGGTCAGAGACATCGCCCGCGAGCGTGAATACGGGACTGCCACTATCGCTGTTGATGGTCGCTGCCACATCCTGTAATTTTTCGAGGTTGCGGCTGTTGATGACGACGTGAGCTTCTTCTAGGCTGAATTGGCGTGCTGTTGCCGCGCCCAAGCCTTGACTGGCGGCAGTGACCAGCACGCGCGCATTCTGTAAACCTAAATCCATAATTTGCCCCCTGATTAACGATCTAATTCCATTTGATAACTGAGCTTCCCGATTGTGATAATGTCTCCATCAGTGATAATAATGGGTTCGAGCACAGGTTCGCCATTGAGCAGCGTTCCGTTACGACTCTGACGATCTTCCAGCCACCACTGACCGTTACGAAGGGTGATGAGTGCATGTTCACTGCTGGCAAAGGTATCGTTCTGAATGATGGTGTTGGTCGGTGAACGCCCCAGACTCGTAATGGGCAAGAGTGAATGTGTATCGCCCGTTCTGGCATAACTCCCGTCAATTTCAGTCAATGCGACTAACTTGCCATAACTCCTTCGGCTCGCCTGGAGTTGTTCGACGGTATTGCGCTGATCACGCCAGATGACATAAAACAGGCTGATGAGAATGCCAAATAAGAGCACTCCAGAGGCCACTCGTAGGATGAATAAGGCGATTTCAGTCGTCACAGGGCAGCAATCCCAACTTAGATGAGGGGTTCGATGGCTTCGGTTGAGCCAGTGGGGGGTGGTTCGGGCGAGTCTTCAACAAATATCAATTGTGTGCTGCCGATCTGGATGACATCGCCGGATTGTAGACGATGTTCTTTGACAGCGATATTATTCACCTGTGTTCCGCTCTGGCTATGCACGTCGAACAGGGTATAGGCGCCAAAACGCAATCGAAGTTGGGCATGATGCCGTGAGACATACTGATCTTCAAGGATGATGTCGTTATCGAGGCCGCGCCCGATGTTGATGACATTCTTTGTCAATGCGACAGCCCGTTGACCGTTGATAAGCAATTGGGTTTGCCCATTGCTAGCCTGTGCTTTAGGAATCTCAACCCGTTCCATCGCGGCAGTGCTATTTTCGGGACGATTGGTATGCTGGGCGCGGACAATCAGCGCGCCGCTGTCCAGAGATTTGTCAGCGATGAATTTGACGCGGGGTGTATTTGTCAGCCGATAGCCCACATGCGACACCAGATCAACCACATGGGCGCTAAATTTCTGTGCGAGCGCGGGTTGACTTTCCATCAATTGGGCGTGAATATCAGGATTGAGATAGATATTATACTGGTCCGGCGCCAATGGACGCGGGTCGTTATCGACCAATTGCAGGTTGTCTTGCATGGCGCGTGCGAGTTGCAGGGCAACATCTTGCGTGCGGAATTTTCTGCCGAAGAGGGAGGCAAATGCCCCTTCGACAAGCCGTTCAAGTTGATTTTCTAGCCAGTTGATGTGTTGATCATTCATGTTTGGCATTATAGCCCACCCCTATGTGTGCGGCAATCCACATCTATAGGCGCGTTGGGTGAGCGGTGGGTGGACGTTGGACAACGAAAACAGGCGCAGTCAGTTGACCACGCCTGTCAATACAAAGCACTACGTCGGTGATGACTGCCTCGTAAAACCCCAGCGCAGACGCGCTCTTTAGCGGTGGGAGTACGTCACTGCGGGATGTAATTGCTCCAAATATCGAAAATTTCGACCTGACCGGCTTCTTCAGCGGCGGCGCGTTGTTCTTCGACCCAGGTTTGGAACTCAGAATCGCGTTTTACTTCGACACCCGCCTCATCCAATTCACGGTCTTCACGGGCACGCACTTGAATAATGTGGAAACCGAACTGGGTTTCGATTGGCCCGATAATTTCGCCAATTGGCGCATCACGAACAGCATCGGCAAATTCCTCGACATACCGGGTTACCGGCGCCCAGCCGAGTTCGCCCCCGTTTGCGCCAGAACCTGTATCCGTGGAGACACCACGCGCCAGCGCTGCGAACGATTCGCCATTGTTCAGTGCCTCAATCACGTCAAAGGCCGCTTCTTCAGTTTCGACCAGGATGTGACGGGCATTGACCCAAACTTCCGTCTCGGTCATATCCGCCGTGACGACAGTCATCACAGCCGTTCGTACCGCCGTGTTTTCAAAGTACGTGGTGATTTGTTCATCACTGACTTCGGCATTGGCGCGAATAAAGCTGTTGAAATTTTCCACCTGTGTATTGAAGTTTTCTGCAATCTCGTCCCCGGTCAAGGTTGCTGCTGGTGGCGCGGTTGGGAAGGGTGTTGCTTCGGCAGTGGCTTCAGAAGTGGCCTCTGAGGTCGCTTCCGATGTGGCTTCGGGCAGCGGTGTGGGTGTGATGGTGGGTGTCGGTGTTGACGACGGCGTTGGCGAAACGAAAGGCGTCGGTGTGATGGTGGGGGTCAATGTCGGTGTGGGGGTGAATTCGCGTTCAGCGATGGCGGTTGGGTCATACCCGAAAAACTCATTGACTTCGTTTTGTACCTCTTCACTCGACACGACAATATCATTGGCTTCGGCATAATCGCGAATAATGACATCATCAATCATATCGTCTAAAACACGCCGGCCCAGTTGATCCGGGAAATTGAGTTCGTTAAGCCAGGTTGCGAACGGTTCTTGTCCCTGTAAGAATTGGAAAATTTGATTGTCGTCGAAGCCCTGTGCGCGGAGGTTATCGGCAACAGTGCCGATTTGATAACGGATACGTTCCTGTTCATAGCGCACACGACTCTGGAATTCACCAACGGTAATATTTTGCCCGTTGACAGTTGCCACGATTTGGTTGGGGACGATGATGCGGTCATTGATGAAGGTGATCGCAACCAAAACTACAATGACCACCGCCGCTACTGCCGTTGCCATAATCACCCAGCGTTGAACTTCGGCCTCGCGCTCGGCACGCGAACGGTACTCACGCTTTGGGCTGCCAGCCTCGGCACCCTGGTCTTCAGACAGTTGGCGGCGCTTCCGGGTTTTTGGGCCTCCGGTTGTTTGCCTCTTTTTTGCCATGTTATACTCCTACCCGTTTAAGTATCAGGGCATAGTTACATATCGAACTATGCCCATCAATGTCGCTGCAATGGTTCAATCTCAAGCCGTGCGGTATTTAGTCAGACTGTGACACAACAAATGGCAGCAAAGCCAGATGACGCGCCCGTTTGATTTCCCGGGCTAATTCGCGCTGGCAGCGTGAGCACACGCGCGTTTGCCGACGCGGTTTGATTTTTCCGGTTTCGGTGACATATTTACGCAGCGTTTCTATGTCTTTATAGTCGAAACATTTACCATCCGGGCAGTAATACGATTGACGCATCCGTGTCCGGCGGCGCGGGCGGCGTCCTTGCGAATCGTCCCGTGGGCCGCGTGATCTGTCGAATGAACCTCTTGAGTCTCTATCTCTGTCGCTCACTATAATCTCTCCAATTTAGGTGTACGCCTGGCTAGAAAGCGTAGTCTTCAGGTTCGTCATCTTCATAGTCGGTATCCTGGAATGTGCTGCGGCGATCACCGAGCAATATCATTTCGTTGGCAACGAGTTCGGTGCGAAAGTGTTTCTTGCCGGTGTCATCTTGCCATCCGCGTGTTTGCAGGCGGCCTTCGACATAGACTTGTTGGCCTTTGCTGAGATGGGTTTTGCAAATTTCAGCCAGTGTGCCCCAGGCGACGACGTTGAACCATTCAGTTTCTTCACGACGCTCCCCGTCGGAAGAAGTCCAACTACGGCTGGTGGCGACACTAAAACTGGTGACCGGACGCCCACCGGGGGTATAGCGCATTTCCGGTTCACGTCCAACGTGACCGATAATCATGACTTTGTTGAGTCCTCGTGCCATACCGTTCGTTCCTATGTGTACTGCTGGCTTATGGTAAGTCGGCTATGATGCAGTTTCGTCTTCGTCGTCCGCTTCAGCGTCCAGATCGTCGGCTTCGTCTTCGGGACTATCCGCCGCAGCGGGTTCTGTCGCTCGCGTGGCTTTCGGATCATATGGTTTGGAGTCGTCGCCGCGCACAAGTAAATAACGCAAAATCGTATTCGACAATTTGAGGTTGCGTTCCAATTCCGGGATGTGTTCGGGGTCAATGTCTGCATAAAACAGCATATAGTAGCCTTCGCGCTGTCCATTGACTTCATAAGCCAGACGGCGCCGACCCCAGGCATCCATTTTGTTGACTGTGCCATTGCCATTTTCTTCGACCCACGCTTTTACCTGCTGGATGGTCTCATTCATGACTTCATCACTTGGGTCGATACGGACTATAAATGTTAATTCATAACTGCGTTTCATGGGTTATCTAATTCTCCTTCCCATGGGATTGCCCCACTGTTGCACAGGCGCGGGCGCGCAGCGCTGTGGAGCGGAAAGCGTTAAAATTCGACGGGCAATGCTACATGACATGCTCGTGTTTGGCAACCGTCGATTCGGATAGAGGTGTGGTTTGGTTGACGGATTCCAGCGCCAGACGGGTGCTTGCAAGGGCCAGACCGACCAGAATCCAAAACAAGGTGATGGATGATTGAAAGTCCAATCGAAAGAAATACAGGTCGGCAACGGCATTCACCAGCGCAGTCAGCAAGGCGATATGATACCCCAGATGGATAGAATCCAGCAGAGAATTGTGTTTAGCGATACGCCACCCACGTACACCATAGATGAACACCCCGAACATCGTCACGAGAAAAATCAAGAGTCCTGCTAAACCAATCTGATTTGCCATAATCAAATACATATTGGCGACATCGGTATAAATGTCGATGTCGGGCGTACCTGTGAAGCCAACGCCAAATATCGGGTAACGCCCAATCAAGCGGAGCGAATCCGTCCATTCACCAATCCGCATCTGTGTGGCGAGATCCGCGCCTTGAAACGCTTGCAAGATACGGTCTATATAAGCCTGTGTTTGTGGTAAGAGTAAGAGCAGTGCCCCGCCAACGATAAGCAGCGGAATCATGCGTCGATAGCGCACAAAAGCGATGACCACCAGCGCCACACCAAACGCCAGAAACGACGCCCGGGACGATGTGAGAAACAGCCCTAACCCAACAACCGCCAGCAGGCCGAATGTAATCCAGCGAGCGCGGTGGACGGGTTTGCGGGCAAACAACTGTGGCGTTATCATGGCCGCCGCCACTGCTAGAATCCCGCCAAGCGTGTTGGGGTCTACCCATGTGCCGATGGCGCGTTCACCGAGCGCGGGATTGTCTTCAATATAACGCACGACGCCGCCATTCGGATAGCCAATACGGGCAAATCGCACGAGAATGCTCTCTGTCACCGTATCAGGCAGCAAGTAGAGCACGATAGCCGCCGCCGCTTGGACACCGACTGTAATCATGAACACTAAAACCAACCGCCGCAGGATTTTCGGGTCGCGCAGCAGATCAACCAGAACGAATACCATGCTGATACTGAGCAGGGTCTCGGCGAATTGGCGGATGTCTGTAGACGTGGGCATGGCGTAACGCATTCCGAGCGCGAAGGCCAACATCAGCCACAGCATGTACAACCCAATCAGCGCATGAACAGGGGTAAGCTGGAGTCGCCGCCGCTTGCCCGTCATCCATTGGAATAGATACACAACCAGAAATGCACCGAGCGCGAGGTCGAGCAGGGTCGGTGTGACGGCGATTTTCACCGGGAATGTACCGAACGGCAGCAGCACCATCGTCGCCACCACGCCATACAGTGCCATCTGTATATCGGTCAGGACATAAAGCGCAACCAGTATACCGAGCACAATTCCAGCGGCAATCAGCGGCTCAAACAGGGCTATGAGCAGTCCGATGCCGCCGCCAATTAAGCCAATTGCCAGACCGATGAGGATCGCATAGGTGCGACGGTCAAGGCGGGCGATCCAGTTCTGCAATTCGTTACTTTGATACATTCAACACCCTGCGAATGATGAGCACGATGCCCAGTATACCCAGCGCGCCCCATGTGACCAGACTCAAGATTGCGCCGACACGGTAGCTTATAGGGTCATATACCAGTTGGACTGTGTGTTGGCCTTCGGGGATGACTATTGCCGTCGTTGCGCCATACGCCCGCAGAATCGCCGTTGGTTCATCGTCGAGTGTCGCTTGCCAACCGGGATAGTCCGCGTGGGCGAGTGTGAGGATGGCATTGGTTGCTGTGTTCACCTCAATCGTCATGCGTTCGGGCAGAAATTCGGTAATTGCTGCCTGTGCGTCGTCGGGTGCAGAATCTGGCAGCGCGATTCCCGGTTCGGTGTTCAAAATCACCGTATGACGCGCATCAAAGCGCGGGTCATCCAGCAGCGCATAGGCAAAAGTATCGCTGTCCACCACTTCAGCAGCATAAACCAGCCATGCAAATGGACGCGGGTCTTCGAGACGATGCAGATACACAACACCATCGCGGTCTGTCCCGGTATTGACTAAGGTGCTGTCAATGTCGAGGCGGTCACGTTCGCTGAAGACATAGCGCACAGCGAACAATTCCCATGCCAACGGATTATACACATAATCGCGATAAATCAGCGTATATGGCCCGTTGAGGAACAAGGGACTAATGCCACGCAGGTCATACAATCCATACAAACTGCCGTAATTATCGGTCAGGCCGCGCCAACCATCGACGCGATAAATACCTGCTGTATCTTCCAATACCTGTGCGACCAGCGGAGGGGGTGTCATCGAAAGCTGCCACTGCGGTGGCACAGGCTGATAATTGCTGTTGTCCATATTGATGGTGAACAATTCAAAGACGAGTAATCCTGCTATCAGGATGAGTCGTCGCCAATCGGACGGGTTATCCAGCAGAAAAGGCAGCGCAAACAGGAACAGGCCAGCGATTATGGTGCTGAAGACAAACGGGGTGACAAAGCGACCATAAGTATCCGGGCTGCCCGACCACATCAGCAGCACCAGCGCGCTGATGATGGCACATAGAATCAACAGAAACAGTAGGGCTTGTCGGATGCGGCGTGTCGCTTGAAAATCGCGCAGTTTGTCCCATGTGAAGAGATGCGTCGCCCCTAAACCTGCTAGCACTGCCAGCGCATGAGCAACAAGATAGGCCGCGCGTTCCTGACCTCTGAAAAAGCGTAATCCGGGCAGCACATTATAGAAAGCGTGGAAAATCGCCGTGTTCGCGCCAAAACTCAATCCAAGTGCTACCAGCACCACCGCACCCCAGAACAGCACACCGGGCAGTCTGCGCCATAGGGCAATCAGCGCCAGCCCTAAGCCGATTATCCCGACATACAGGGGTGAGAAGAAACTGGCCACGCCGGGAAAGAGGAACTGCACCACATCTTGAACCGGGAAGCCATTGCCTTTGGCGTCAAATCCGAGTTCAGGGCGGGCGGTATGTCCCAGATATTCCGCAGCAGGCAGCAGTTGCACAGCCGCGACCCCTGTCGAAATCAGCCCGAACAGCGCCGTACCGCCGATAAAAATTCGCCACCCATAGCGCTGCTGATAAACCTGATAACCAAAATAGGCGACCAGAAAATAGGTCAAGAACCAGCTTGTTTGTGGATGGCCTGCCATCCATGATAGACCCGTCGCAAATCCAGTGAGAACCAACCACAGCCAGCGCAGGCGGTCGTAGCGAGTCGCTTCCAGGATGCCCAATGCCGCCAGTGGTAACCAGATGCCTGCCTCTAAAATCGCTAATTGTAGTTGTGGATAGCCGCTGAAAAAACCGCCATAACCGCCGACGACCGCGGCTATAAATCCACCGAAGGCGCTGCCCGGTTGTTCCCATGTTAGCCGGCGCACAAAGCCATACATCAGCAGGGTGAACAACAGCACATGCGCCATCATTTCTAGTTCAAGCGCGTGATAATTCCAGTCACCCGCGGCTCCCCGCACGGCAATCGTCGCCAGTCGGGGGGGATAGAATACCGCTGCCTGTGTATCCCCAATGAAGGGTAAGCCGCCGTTGTTATAGGGATTCCACAGCGGGACTTCACCCTCGACAAAGCGATCATATTGATAAGCGGCGAATGCCACAAACTGCCCGGAAAAATCGCCATTCACCAGCGAGGCTTGATCGGCTTGAACCGGAGTCAATAAGCGCCAGAAGAACAGCATCCACAGCAGGATGAGGGCGATGATAGCGAGGGTATCGTGCGATTTGAAGAAACGTCTCACGGTGTTATTCCCGGTATTGTACGGAAGAATGTCAAACTGTCCTGCGCGATTTGCCCCCAATCAAACTGTTGTTTGAGTGCCACCGCGCCTCGCTGGAGCTTTCTACCCAAATCAGGCGAATCGTGTAGTGTGCGAATGGCATCTGTGAGTGCTGGACTGTCATCCGGCGGGACGAGATACAGATTTTCACCATGTTTGAATGTCGGAATTTTGACAGGCGGTGTGGTCGTGATAACAGGGCGTTCGTGTTGAATGGCCGCCATCAACGTCCCGCGTCGGTAGGATGCGCCATCGCGAAAGGGCAATACCACGACATCAGCGGCGTGTAGATAAGCTGTGACCGCTTCCTCATCAACATAGCCCGTTGCATAGACTGAATCGGTCAATTGCAATTGGTGAATCTGCACATCAATAGCATTCGCATAGTCAATATTCGTGAGGTCACTTGTACCTGTTCGCCCACCAATCAACACCAGCTTTACAGGCAGTCCAGCATCTCGCAGGACTGCCACACTCGTCAACAGCACATCCAGTCCCTTGCTGTGATTGATGAAACCAAAGAATGCCAGCAGAAAATCGTCATCGCGCGCACCTGCTGTATTCCGCCACCGCGAACGGTCATAGTTGGCAGGCAAACCAGTTAAGATGTTGCTGCCAATTGGAATCAGCGCGTTATGCGGCAGGTGACAAATGTGCTCTAAATCTTCATGATTCGTCACAATCACCCCCGCTGACTTTCGCGCCAGATGAAGCACAATCCAATCGCGCAGCCGGCCTGCTTTTGGGAATAGATAGGGGAAACGCAGATCGTGAAATGTCGTTACCACAGGCACATCGAGCATCTGCGGCAGAAAGTGAATCCAGGGCGACATGCCAAAGGCCGCCGTCTGAAATTGCAGGTTGATT
>CAZTLI010000123.1:8044-12412 GCA_964614375.1 uncultured Anaerolineaceae bacterium | reverse complement strand
ATATATTCATTGGTTGATTGGCGACGATTGGTATCAACGCGATCTGGACTTTGATGGCGAACCGGATACCTATGGCGAGCGACACGGCATCCTTCGGGGTGATTTCGGTGAATCGATTCGGTTTCGTCGTCCGGTGAATACGGTCATTGGCGAGTGGATACCCAACACCTTGCTTTTAGGGGTCTCGGCGCTGACGGTGACGATAATTTTAGGCGTATCTATCGGCATTTATGCCGCACTCAGGCAGTATACATGGATTGACAATGTGATTACGACATTTTCGTTCATCACGTATTCCATGCCCATCTTTCTGGTGGCGCTGCTGGGGGTGTTCGTCTTCGCCGTCTTGTTCCGCGAGTGGGGCTTGCCCTATTTGCCCGTGCAAGGCATGACCGACCCGCGCGCGTCGTGTGGCTGCGAGATACAATCCATACAGTGGCACATCTGGCGCTTCCGGCAGATTGTCCCGCACCTGATCTTGCCGACGATGAGCATCGCGGCGATTGGTATTGCAGGTTATTCGCGCTTTGTGCGGGCGAGTATGCTCGAAGTGATGAATTCGGACTATATCCGCACCGCCCGCGCCAAAGGCCTGGGCGAACGGCGGATTACTTTCATCCATATGTTCAAGAACGCCTCGCTGCCCCTGATTACCCTCATCGCCCTCGATGTCCCGGCGATTCTCAGTGGCGCCGTAGTGACCGAAACGATATTCTCGTGGCCCGGTATGGGTCGCCTGTTTATCGACAGTTTGAACACGCTCGACCCGCCGATTCTGATGATTTTTGTGTTGATGTCGGCGGTTGCCGTCGTGATTTTTCAGTTGATTGCCGATTTACTGTATGGTTGGGCAGACCCCCGCATCCGGTTTAACTGATGTACAATGGGGTATGGTGTGTATGCTATCGTTGTGAAATCAGTCTGGTTTAGCGTGGTGTGCATAAATACAGACCAGGAAATATGGACGTGTATTGTTAGATCAATGAAGTTGTGTCATCCGCCAATCGGGATGGCTGCCCTTTGTCGTGGGCGCGCATCCACCATCGCAGCGTCTATCGGATAGAACACAACGGCAAGAAAGAGGGTTCTAAACATGGGTCAATTTATAATTCGCCGCACGTTGCAGGCAATCCCACTTTTAATACTTATATCGGTTCTTGTTTTCATATTATTGAAGAACGCGGGCGATCCGCTGGCATTCATGGCGAATCAACGCGATGTGAGCGCCGCTGACCGGGCCTATCTGCGCCGCAGTCTGGGTTTGGACGACCCCATCCATTTACAATTCATCCACTGGCTGATCGGCGACGACTGGTATCAACGCGATTTGGATTTCGATGGCGAACCCGATACCTATGGCGAACGACAGGGCATCCTGCGGGGCGATTTTGGCGAATCGGTGCGCTTCCGCCGTCCGGTGAATACAGTCATTGGCGAATGGATACCCAATACCCTGATTCTGGGGGTCTCGGCGCTGACGGTGACGATTATTCTGGGGGTGTCTATCGGCGTTTATGCCGCGCTCAGGCAGTACACATGGATAGACAACATCATTACCACCCTATCGTTCGTCACCTTTTCGATGCCTATCTTTCTGGTGGCGCTGCTGGGGGTGTTCATCTTCGCCGTCTTATTCCGGGAGTGGGGTTTGCCCTATTTGCCTGTTCAGGGCATGACCGACCCGCGCGCTTCCTGCGGTTGTGATGAATATACGCTGGCGTGGCATGTCTGGCGCTTCCAGCAAATTATCCCACACCTGATTTTGCCCACAATGAGCATCGCGGCGATTGGTATCGCCCGATATGCGCGCTTCATTCGCGCGAGTATGCTCGAAGTGATGAATTCGGACTATATCCGCACCGCCCGCGCCAAAGGCCTGGGCGAACGGCGCGTGACCTTCTTGCATATGTTCAAGAATGCCTCGCTGCCCCTGATTACCCTCATCGCCCTCGATGTCCCGGCAATTCTTAGTGGGGCCGTCGTGACCGAGACGATTTTCTCGTGGCCCGGTATGGGCCGCCTGTTTATCGACAGTTTGAACACGCTCGACCCGCCCATTCTGATGATTTTTGTGTTGATGTCGGCTGTCGCGGTGGTCATTTTCCAACTCCTCGCCGATCTGGTGTATGGTTGGGTTGATCCGCGTATCCGGTTTAATTAGCTTATAGGAGTTTGACTGATGGCAAGTATAGCGCAATCCAAATCGCAGATTGTGTCCTTAGAATCCGACAGCGCGCGTGAATATTCGCAATCACTATTTCGGATTGCCGTCCGCCGCTACTTTAAGCACCGGATGGCCGTATTTGGGATGGTTCTACTGATGCTGGTGGTGGCATTCGTCGTGATTGGCGCATTCTTTCATGCCGAAGCTGATGGCAACCGGACCGCGATTATGAATCAATTTGCCGTGCCAACCAGCGAACTGGTCTTTGGCACCGATCAGGTCGGGCGCGATGTTTTCGTTCGCATGATTTATGGCGGGCAGATTTCGATTATGATTGGTGTCGTCTCGGTGTTCATTTCCATCACCGTCGGCACGACTGTCGGCCTGGTGTCGGGTTATATGGGCGGCTGGGTAGACGCCGTACTCAGCAAAGTGACCGAGGCAATGCTGGCGATTCCGGTGTTAATTCTGCTGCTGGTGCTGTCGTCGGTGCTCTCGCGCAATTCGGCAACGGTCAATATTCTGGGGCGCGAACTCAGTTCGACGGTGGTCATCATCGTGCTGATTATCGGTTTCACCAGTTGGATGACCCTGGCGCGCATTGTCCGTTCGCTCGTCTTGAGTTTGAAAGAGCAAGAATTCATCCTCGCTGCCGAAGCGGTGGGCGTTCGCAGGCGCCGTATCCTCATGCGGCACATCCTGCCCAACTGCCTCGCGCCGATTGTCGTCTCGGCGACGCTCGGTATCGGCACAGCCATCATCACCGAAGCCTATCTGAGCTTCCTCGGTTTTGGTGTGCAGCCACCGACAGCGACATGGGGCAACATCCTCAACAGCGCCCAGAACCGCATCGACTCGGTCTGGTGGTTGTGGATGATACCGGGTGCGTTCATCGTCGCGACAGTGCTGGCGATTAACTTCATCGGCGATGGCCTGCGCGACGCGCTCGACCCCCGCAGCATCCAGTAACCGCTGTCAACCTTAGTGCATGAATTCAAGTCGGGCTGCCCATCGGGTATCCCGGCTTTTTTGGCGATAGCAGGTGCATGGGACTGTGTGAAGCGTGCCAAGTAAGTGCAGTAGCGAGTGCTGCGTAAAAGCAGTGACGAAGGCTGAGGACAGCGCCCCTGTCTGTTCGCCCACATTGAAGAAATTCATTTTCTGCCTTTTACACGCTGTACCCTCTCTGTGGTTCATTTTTGTTTTCGCCAGCGACCAGCGGCAAAAGGTCTGACCAGCCTACACTGGCTTTTTAATGCCCCGGTTATCCATTATAATCGCTGCTCGACTATCCACTACTGTGCTATGGCGACGCCCATGACGAAATTCACCGTGCGCCGTGTCCGCGCCGACGACATCCCGGCGATTAGCGAATTGGTGGCGCGCACCTTCGCTGATGGCGACAACCGCCGCTATCAACAGGGCACCTATTATTGGGGCAATCATTGGCCCACCAAACCCGACCTCGACCTATCCGACAACCGTGTGGGCGTGGTCGATGACGAGATCGTGGCCTTCGCCTGCATCGAATATCATACCCTGCGCTATGGGAGCGTGTACCTCAATGTCGCGGGCGTGGGGTCGGTCTGCACCCATCCCCATTATCGCCGGCAGGGGTATGCCGGGGCCATGATGCGCGATGCCCTCGCACAAATGGCGGAAAAAGGGGCGCATCTGTCGCTGTTAAACGATAACAGCAGCTATTACAACCGCTTCGGGTTTAGCCCGGTCTGGCCTTACTATTTCGTCACCATGGACAGTGTAGAGGCCGCCCACGTCCAAAATCCGCTCAAAGTGCGCGACTTTCGCCCCGACGATATTGGCGACCTCGCCCGCCTCTACGAAAAACATTGGGACGGACGAGTGACGCTGACGCGCGACGCCAATTTATGGTTGTGGCATACGCGCAATCCCAACCAGCGTTTTTTTGTGGTCGAACGTCCCGACGGCACGCCCGGCGGTTATCTGGCGGGCTATGATATGTTCACCGATGATGTCGAGGTGGTGGTCGATAATTTAGAAACCACGGCGACGCTGCTGGCGCATGTGGGGCATGTCTATGTCGCGATGGGACTGCCGCGCATTCAATGGCTTATCCCGCCCGATGATGCCTTTATCACCCATGCCCGCCAGCTTGTTCCCATCACTGTTCGCGCCCACTATCAACCCGCAGGCGGTTGGATGGCGCGGCTAATCGACACCGG
>CAZTLI010000123.1:0-8034 GCA_964614375.1 uncultured Anaerolineaceae bacterium | reverse complement strand
GGTAGAAACCGTTTTGCCCGAACTCATCGCGCAAGCCCAATCCACAGACCCGGATTTTAACGCCAACAAGCTCCACTTTCGCTGCGATTCCGACGCTGTTGAAATTGGCCTGCGGGGGCCACAGCGCACGATGATGAGCCTCAATCATCGCGACTTCATCCAGGTGATGTTCGGGTCGCTGCGTCCGGCAGAACTCGCCCACCGCGCCAATGTGGATGCGGCGACTGTCCACCTGCTGGAAAAGTTGTTTCCGCCGCGTGTGGCTGCCCTGCCGCCGTTGGACTGGTTTTAAACCCTGCCCATGCGTAGACACTGGCCCAATGCTGGACGCATCATCCGCCAGTCGGTGGTTAGCCTGCTGGGTGGCTATATCATCCTCACCCTTCTTTACCTGAGCTTGCGGGTATTCGTTGGCGAACGCTGGCAAATTGTGGGGCAGGTCAACATGTTCGCCCATATACTGGTGATTCCCGCGCCGCTGCTGTTGATTGGCTGTGTCATCTGGCGACGCTGGCGACTGAGCGCGCTATTATTGCTGCCGACAATGGCCTGCGTCATCATCTATGGCGTATTCTTTATCCCACGCGCCGTCAATGTGCCGACCAACGCCATTCATTTCACGCTGCTGACGTTTAATACACGTTTTGACCGCACGTCGCTTGAGCCTTTTGCAGACATCATTCGCGAGGCCGACGCCGATGTCGTCCTGATGCAAGAACTCAGTTTTTATGCGGCGCAATATTTGGGGCAGACGCTGCTCGACCGCTATCCCTATCAGGTCTTTTATCCATCATCCATTCATGCGGGCGGCATCGGCATCATGAGTCGCTATCCGATAGTAGCTAGTGAATATTGGGGCACGACCCGCTGGCAGCAGCGCGCTGTGCTGGATATTGCGGGCAGGCAGATGGTTATCTATAACGCGCATACCCATCATCCCTTTCGCGAAGGCGGCGATGGCCTCACACTGCGGCGCGCAGATGTGCAAGAAATCATCAACCGCGCCACACAAGAGACCCTCCCCGTTATCCTCGCGGGCGACTTCAACATCACCGATGCCGCCGATGAATATGGCTGGCTGACGACGCATTTCACCGATGCCTATCGCGCTGTCGGGCAGGGCTTCGGCTTCACATTCCCGGCAGTAGGGACACAGATACGCTTCTTCAGGGTGCCATTTTCGGTTGCGCGACTGGATTATGTGTTCACCAGCCCGCAGATTCAGGCGACAGCGGCTATCGTCTGGCCTGATGCAGCCACGTCTGACCATCACCCTCTGCGGGTTGAATTGGCGCTGCTGCCCGAACAGCAATAACCCCGATTTGCCACTATACTTGTCTTGCAGGACGAAAGACAAACCACAGAGACACAGAGGACACAAAGGGTACGGATAGAAGAAATATACCTTCTCCTAATCCCTAAAACCTAATCCCTTTACACTCTACGTTCTCTGCGGTTCAATCATTTTTTATTGCAGGTGATACGATGAAACGACGTTGGCTATTTCTACTTCTGCTCTTTCTCTGTATCGGCAGTCCAATTGTGGCTCAGGACGTGCTGCTGAATACTCCCATCGCCTATCGGGGTTATGACGGCAATATCTACGTCACTGACCTGATCGACACCTACGCCCTCACCGAAGATGCCAATCGTGAACAACAAGACGGCTCACGGGTAAGTTATTCTGACCCGCGCTGGTCGGCGGATGGACAGACGTTGGGCTTCTTTCGCAACGTGAGCGGCCCCACCACAGGTTCATTCACCGGTGGCGTGATGGTCGTGCGTTCGGGCGAAACGCCGCGCCTGCTGCTGAGTACGGACGATGGCTATGCAATTGATTCGGCGATGCTGGCACTATCGCCAGATGGGTCGCATGTCGCGTTTTTTGGTTGGAATCAGGCGCAGACCGAACAAACAGGTATTTTCACCGTCGCCGTAGACAGTGGCGAGGTGACATTTATTGTACCAGCATACAATACCTCGATTGGCGAAGCGGGTTCAGCAGACCCGGCAATCCACATGGCACTAACACCCACCGGGCAGTCATCCTATCGGGAACAATTCGCGCTGTCGTGGGGTGAGAACGGCTTGTTGTTCACCCCCGCATACGACCTCAGCACCACCCGCTCATTCGTGGATAATCTGGCGCTGATAACGCTCGATGGTGAACCGGTCTGGACTGCTGGGGATGCCATACACTATGTACTAGCCAACGACGCACAGCATATCGCAGCACAAAGTCTTTCGCCCGATGAAGGTTGGATTAGCATCGACGCGGTGACGGGCGAACGCACACCCCTCAATCTACCCGACGATGCCATGCCGGTGGGTTGGGTCGGTGAGTTGTTGTTCTATCGCACGCGGACAGATGAGATTAGCGTCCAGGGCAATTTCGACAGAGAAGCTGGTCTGGAAGTCTATGATTATTTATGGGGATTCGAGGCGACATCGGCAATGCTGACGATTTATGTCCGGCTGCCCAATGGCGACGATGTAGAGGTTACGCGACTGCAAGGTTACGACATCGGCCTGATTCAGGGCATAGATGACAGCCATATTATCGTCGAAATGGTGCGTTCAAGTGTTCCGGCGGTATTGGCAATCAATGAAGGCGCAGCGCCTGATGTGGTACGACCACTGGTGGCGCGGCGGCAGTCGATTGTGATGAGTGTGGCCTACAAAGAGTATGGTGTAGTGGTAAGGCCGACGCCCTTACCGGGCGATGACGCAGCCTATGGCGGGGATACCTTCACCGTCGTGGTGGGCGATTGATGGCACGGGATACACAGGCCACAATCGCGTGACAATTATCATGCCTGCACAGACGCCATAATAGGGTAATATGTGATGAGACAATAATACCGATTCCGAAGCGATTAGCCGCTTATGGAGAAGGGAATTTGTGATGTTACCCGTTTATTTTGGACGACGTTATCGTAGTACCGTTACGGGGCAGATTTGGCGACCCGTCATCTGTGACCACTGCGGCTATGGCTTTGCCTATCAGATGACCATCAAAGCGACTGGCAGTGGCAGCAGCCCGTACATGCTGGATAACTCTGGGGCGCAGCAGCGCGCACAGGACAGCGCCCGCCGTGCCGCCGAGAAAAAAGCCAAAACCGCACAGGCCAATGTCCCATGTCCCCAGTGTGGGCGCTATCACAGTGGGATGATTGCGAATCACCAGCGTTATTGGCGCAGCAAGTTTTATGGCGTTGCAATCGGTCTGGCGCTGGTCGTGGCGACGATGTTCAACCCGGCTGTGGCGGCGATAGGGCTGCTGCTAGGCGTTGCAGTGCTGGTGGTTTATCTGGTGATGCGAAGGCGGATATTACTGGTCGGTGGCGGCAGCACATTGGGACTGATATTGCTGCATGAATTTTTGAAATCGGAGGCGCCCGCTGGCAGAGTGCCCATCACGCTGGTGGCGGCTGCAATTCCAATGGCGTGGGCGGCGTGGCGCGGCTTTGTGGAAAACCTCAATGCCGACCCGGAAAAGAACAAACGGCAAAGGCGCAAATATCCGGTTGTCGCGCTGCAAAAGGTTAAACCAGAGCGAGCCGCCGCGCCCGATACAGCGACGACAGCATAATAGGCAGTAGAAACGTATTCACAATCGAATCCATCTCAGGTGTGGTCACTGATTGTTAGCCCCACCACACCGATTGTCTCCTGCATTTCCACCTTTAAAGCCCTATCAAAAACTGATACGCTAACGCGCTGGTGACTGATGCGCGGAGGCTGCATGACCGATTCATCTCCCGTTCCTACTCTGCCGCGTCGGATTGGGCGGCGGGCGCTCAGGCGGGCGCTCAATCTATTGATTGCACTGCTGAATCTGTATGGCGCGGGCGTGGCGTTGATGCTGGCTGCGAAGCTGCTCGTGGGCGAACGGTTTGTGCTGGTGGCGGTGTTCAACAGCTTTATGCCATTTGTGCTGCTGCCTGCGCTGTTTCTACTGCCAATTGGCATGATTGCCCGCCGACGCGATATGATGGCGGTGATGCTACCGGGTGTGGCGGCCTTTCTGCTGCTGTATGGTGGATTATTCATCCCGCGACCCGTCTCCCCACCGGACGACGCGCCTATAGTCTCGATTCTGACCTATAACATCCACGCCGAACGCCGCAACCTCGACCCGATTGTCGCCATTATCCACGACGCCGACGCCGACATCGTGGCGATTCAAGAGGTGAGCGACGAAGCGGCAGCGCGTTTCGAGGACGAATTTGCCGAATCCTACCCCTACCGCGCCCTGCATCCTAATGCACCGGCTACCGCCGGACAGGGCGTGCTCAGTCGTTATCCGCTCCTGGAGGATGACTACTGGCGTAATCCGCTGCTGCCGGGGGTGTTGAGTCTGGGGCATCAGCGCGTGATTCTGGCTATAGATGGCACCGACGTTGTGCTGCACAACGAGCATCCGGTGCATCCGGGCATGGCGGGGGCGTTGTTTGACGATTCCTATCGCAGCGGTGAGGTGGATGACCTGCTCGAACGCGCCAGCACAGTGGACGGCCCCTTATTGCTCGCAGGCGACTTCAATATGACCGACCAGACCGACGATTATGCGCGTATCGCCGCCCGTTATCATGATTCATTCCGCGCAGTGGGCTTTGGACTGGGGCCGACATTTCCTGACGCGCACTTTTTGGGGACAAGCACCGTCGCCCGCATGGCGCAGTTGGTGATTTTCTCGCCATTTTTGCGGCTGGATTATGTCTTTCACAATGACGATTTCGTAGCGATAGAGGCGCGCGTCTGGTCGTCGTCCGGCGGCAGTGACCATCGTCCGCTGTTCGTGCGTCTGGCGCTGATACGCCCTTCATAGGGGATGCTGCATGGAGACCATCACCGAAGTGGCAAAATCAAGCGAACCACCACGCCGAAAATGGTTACGCCAGATTGGGCTGATGTGTCTGGCGCTGCTGGATGTGTATGCGATAGCGGTACTCGTGCCGATTATTGGCTGGCTGCTGTTGGGCGCGAATAGTGGCTGGCTGGCGCAGATGTTCACCAGTACGCTGCCGGGGGTGCTGCTGCCCGCGCCGTTTGTGCTGCTGATTGCCCTCATTGTCCGCCGTCGTCGCTTGCTTGCCCTGAGTGCGATTCCGGCGCTGCTGCTGCTGGTCGGTTATGGGGCCCAATTTCTACCGCGCGGCGGGACAGTCCCCGCACATACTGTCGAATTGACAGTCCTGACATTCAACACCAAAGCCGTCGCCGATAACTTCGATGAAATGGTCGCCATCATCCGCGAGGCCGACGCCGACATCGTGCTGCTGCAAGAATACAGCGAACCCGCCGCTGCGTATTTCGCGGCGGTTTTTGCCGATGACTATCCCTATCAGTCAGCGCATGTCAGTGGCTTGTCTGTCGTCGGTAAAGGCATCCTCAGTCGTTATCCGCTGGAAGGTGAGGAAATCGGCCCCAACCCATCTATCCCGCAGTATCAACGGGTGGTGATTCGTCCCGGCGATGCAGCGGTCAGCGTCTACAATGTGCATTTGCCGCCGCCGCACTGGGGATTCAACTTCAACACAACCGGACGCAATCAAGCCACGACCGCCGTGCTTGCGCGCGCCGCCGATGACACGGGCGCGCTCATCCTGGGCGGTGATTTCAACATGAGCGACCAGACCGACGATTATGGACGTATGGCAGCGGTCTATGGCGATTCGTTCCGCGAGGTGGGCTTCGGTTTGGGTTTATCGTGGCCTGACTTCGGGACAACCGGGACGCTGCTGGCGCTGTTTCCGCCCATCATCCGCATTGATTATGTGTTTCACAGCGCGTCGGTGCAGGCGGTTGAGGCGTGGGTGGGGCATCGTTCTGGTGGCAGTGACCATCGTCCGCTGTTCGTGCGTCTGGCAATTCCGCGCGGTGGTGGATGATGGGTTATGGGGATACAATAGGGGGTTGATACAGACGTTTTTGGGGTTGTGGATAGGTCAGATAATTCAGGTCAATATCACCCACGTTAAAACGTGCGGCTGCCACAGTACCACGTCATCTGAAGCTGACAGTAAATGGTACAGGTGACTATAGCTTGGTAGAAAATTGTCCACTTCAGTGGACGTGTCAGTCCGGCAGCCAGAAGTCTCTGGTGACAATGACCAAAACCCACTTCTCCCACTATCGCCCGCAAGGCTGAGACTGTCCTATGCACCGATTCACCATCACCTGCGACGACTGCGGCATATCGGAAGGCATTAATAGCGCGACGGCGCGCCTGCACGAACAGGGGTTGGCGACTGCCGCCAGCATCATGACCAATATGCCCGCCGCTGACCATGCCTTCGACCTGTTCGCCGCTTATCCCGACCTCGAATTGGGCGTCCATTTGAACATCTCCGACGGTTATCCGCTGACGGACATCCCCGCGCCATCGGCCTTGACGCGCAGCAGTGGACGCTTTCACCATCGGCTGTGGGCGATGATTCGCACACTGCTGCCGACGCCGCATTTCATGACGCTGTTTGAGGCCGAACTCAGGGGTCAAATCGAGGTGTTCAGCGCGCGGGGACTGACGCCGGGACACATCACTACTCACCGTCATTTTCATATCTCGCCGCTGCTGCGTCCGGTGGTAATTAAGCTGGCGGAAGCATATGGCATCCCCTGGCTGCGGGCGTACAGGTTATCCGCGTCGATAGTGCCCGTGAATCCATTTCACTCTACCGGGCGCGAAGACCAGCAGTATTCGCCCATTTTTGTGCCTGACCACCTGATTAACATCAAATCGTGGATGCGCCGCGACCCCGCGCAGCTTGTGGCTGTCCTGCGCGATTTAGAAGGTGTGGCGGAGTTCATCGTCCATCCCTGCACATTGGATGACCCGACCTTTCCGCCGGAGGTCTATTACAAGCCGCACCAGCGTCACGCCGAAATGCAGTATTTCACCCGTGCCTTCGCCCTCTTGCGGGATAGTCTGACCGAGAAGGCCGACATTGCGTAAACACGTAGCAGCGGGTTAAAACCACTACCTAAAAACCAGGCCCACTGAAGGGGCTAAAATCCGGCGGCGCATCACCAGCGCCTTTCGTGCGCTTACCATCTTTTCATAGCTGACAGGCTTTAGCTTTCGGCAAACAGGTGCTCATCACGCAGCGGGTTAAAACCATCGCTGCTACAAAAAGCCAGTCCCACTGAAGGGGCTAAAACCAAACCGACTCATCATTAGCGCCTTTAGTGCGCTTACCATCTTTTCATAGCCGACAGGCTTTAGCTTTCAGCAAACAAGTGCTCATCACGCAGCGGGTTAAAACCATCGCTGCTACAAAAAGGCAAGCCCACTGAAGGGGCTAAAATCCAGCGGCGCATCACCAGCGCCTTTAGTGCGCTTACCATCTTTCCCGTAGCCTCATGGCTAGAGAGGCGACACATTAGGCAAACAGCATCAATCATCGCCACAGCGTTCGAGCGCCATGTATATCTCGTCATTGGCATGACGCTGCTTCTGATTCTGGATGTACTCCACCACAATCGGCAGTTGACTTTTGCCCAATGTGGAGATGCCAAAGCTCTTTTGCCATCGAAATCGCTCGTCTAACTTGTAGGCCGCATTCATTTCGTGGGCGGAATAGCCTTTGACGTTTCGTACCCATTCTGATTGTGAGATAGAGGGTTTCACAGAAACCGCCACATGAATATGATCGGGCATCATGTTGATGGCGTGGATGGGGCATTCAAGGGCTTCAGACTTTTGACGTATTTTTGCGGCGATGAACGGCTCATATGCTGGCAGAATCATCGGGATTCGGCGGTGTGTTCCCCACACCACATGAAAATAATTCTCCCAATATGGCATACACGTTCCTTATAACTACACGACGGGTTAAAACCAACGCCCACTGAAGAGGCTACACTGTTCATCATTATGATACCGTCTGAAATATACACAGACAACTGGGTTCTATCCACAAGCCCGCCACTCGAATTTGTGCAGCCAATCTCCAGCATCTTCAGTATGCTTGTCCTTTCATAGCTGACAGGCTTTAGCTTTCGGCAAACAGGTGCTCATCACGCAGCGGG
>CAZTLI010000122.1:0-12438 GCA_964614375.1 uncultured Anaerolineaceae bacterium | reverse complement strand
TGCACGTTGCAACTTATACCAGATTGTGAAAAAATCTATCATCGCTCACCCTGCCTTTGACGGAGTAGACCACAATGCGGAACTTTCAGACGCTTAACCAATCTTCATTGGATTCTGATTCTGGACTCCTTGTATTTTCAGTCGCAACTGCAACCGCAACAGAGCCAACCCTCGCCCTGCGTCGTGAAGGCGGTTATGTCGCCATTTCAGCGAGTCATGGCCCGTTAGAAATCGCGCTGCGTCCACGTTATGAAGAGATGGTACGCAAACTGGCGCGCCTGCAACCTGTGAAGGGATTGCAGACCACACGACAAATCGGTACAGCGCAGGCCTACCTCGCAGTGGGCTTGCATGAAGATGGACTGCTGCTGATTCGACCAACAATTGTGGGCGATGCAACGGGCCACTTGAGCTTTAATTTTTCGCTCGAAAATGACCAGCGCAAAACCCTGTATGATTGGCTCGCTGTCGAGGAAAATGATGCCGATTAACTCAAAAGGTCGGTCACGTCCGTTGCTAAAGCGCCGCAAACCCGCTAAAATGATGATAACCTGTGGAGAGAGTGACCATTATAATAGTTTCATAGTTAATGGGACGCCGAAGGGGCAAGTGATTGGCTGCTGCTGGGCTGGTTGTGAAACTCTCAGGCAAAAGGATTCGCAGGCGGTAAGCATCTGAAGGTGGTCACCAACAGAGCACACAGCAATCGCGTTGTGTGTTTTTTTCTTTTCTATCTCTATAACCTGTTTGATTTAGGAGGCTTTGCATGGGTAATTGGAAAACACCAGACAATCTGAAATACACCAATAGCGATGAATGGATTCGGTTAGAAGGCGATGAAGCGACAATTGGCATTACAGACTATGCACAGGATCAGTTAAATGACATTGTTTTTGTAGAATTCCCGGATATTGGCGACTCGTTTGATAAAAATGACGTCTTCGGCACGATTGAATCAGTAAAGGCCGCCGCCGACTTGCATATACCAGTGGGGGGTGAGGTGACGGGCATTAACGATGCGCTGGAAGATGCCCCTGAACTGGTCAATTCTGAGCCGTATGGCAAAGGGTGGCTCATCAAAATAAAAGTCAGTGATGCCTCCGAATTAGAGTCCTTAATGGATTCGGGCGCCTATGCCGCCTACTGTGAAGAGCGCTAATCTATACAATTTTACGCACTGTGTATCATGTTCAAGTTGAATCTGGCCCGTAAAGTAGATAAGGCTGTTTATGAGTTATATACCGCATACAGATATTGAACGGCAGCAAATGCTCGCCGCGATTGGTGTGACGACCATCGAAGACCTGTTTGAAGCTGTGCCTGCGTCGCACCGTTTTCCCAAACTTGATTTACCCGACCCCATGAGCGAGATGGACATCGCTGCCGAGATGCTGGCGATGAGCGAAGCCAATGAACATGCACAGGACTTTGCCATCTTTCGTGGCGCGGGGGCATACCATCATTTCATCCCATCAGTCGTAAATCACATCATACTGAGGGGCGAATTCTTAACCGCCTACACGCCCTACCAGCCTGAGATGTCGCAGGGCACACTGCAAGCCATCTATGAATATCAGAGTATGATGTGCGCGCTGACAGGGATGGATGCCGCGAATGCCAGCCATTATGACGGCGCGACCAGTCTCGCCGAAGCGGTCACAGTGGCATTAGAAGCCCACCGTGGCAAGCGCAACAAAGTCGTCCTCAGTCATGCGATTAACCCACAATATCGCGAAGTCGTGCGAACCTATCATCAGGGGCGCGACATTCGTCTTGTTGGCGACAGCGGGCGTGCCGACATCAACGACCTGATGGATATGCTCGACGAAAACACCGCAATGGTGGCAGTGGCCTATCCCAACTTCTTCGGTCAAATTGATGATTTCACGAAACTCATTGAAAAAGCCAAAAGCCTAAAAACGCTGGTCGTCTTTGTTGCCAATCCACTGGCGCTGGGATTGCTCAAAAGTCCCGGCGAACTCGGTGCTGATATTGTGGTCGGTGAAGGCCAACCGCTCGGCATTCCGCTGGGTTTTGGTGGGCCATATCTGGGCTATTTCGCCATTCGCACAGCCTATGTTCGCAAAATCGCAGGACGCATCATTGGCGAAACGCTGGACAGCGACGGCAAACGCGCTTTTGTCATGACTCTGCGCCCGCGTGAACAGGACATCCGCCGCGAAAAAGCCACCAGCAATATTTGCACCAATCAGGGCTTGATGTCGCTCGCGGCAGCGGTCTATTTATCACTCATGGGCAAAAATGGCCTGCGAAAAGTCGCCGAACTCAATTATCACAAAGCCCATTATGCTGCCGACCAGATCGACAAACTCAATGGCTTCACCGTTGTCAGGGAAAGACCATTCTTCAATGAGTTCATGGTGCGGTGTCCGAAATCAGTTACCGACATCAACACCAATCTCATCGAGCATGGCATCGTGGGTGGTTACGACTTGGGGCAGGATTACGCGCATCTGAAAGATCACATGCTGCTCGCTGTGACGGAGATGAACAGCAAAGATGAAATTGATGCACTCGTCACCGCATTGAAGGAGGTGGTCGCATGACCGAACCCCTAATTTATGATTTAGGTTCACCGGGACGAATGGGAGTCAATTTACCCGATTGTGATGTGCCTGAAAGCGACATTCCGGCAGATTTAGTGCGGAACGACCTTAAACTGCCCGAAGTTGGCGAATTGCAAGTTGTGCAGCACTTCACCCGCCTCAGCCAGTTGAATCATTCGATAGACACTGGATTCTATCCGCTCGGCTCATGCACGATGAAATATAATCCGCGTCTGAATGAAGATGTCGCACGTTATCCCGGTCTTGGTCTGCTGCATCCGCATACAGACGATGAAGGCGCGCAGGGTGCGCTCGCTCTGATGTATCATCTACAAAATTGGCTTGGTGAAATCAGCGGTTTTGCAGCCGTCAGCCTGACACCGGCGGCAGGCGCACAGGGCGAATTCGCGGGAATCCTGATGATTCGCAATTATCATCTGGATCGGGGTGATACTAAACGCACCAAAATCATCGTGCCCAATAGCGCGCACGGCACAAATCCCGCCACAGTGACGATGGCGGGGTATGAAGCTGTCGAAATCCCGTCGGATGAAAATGGCGATGTTGACCTCGGCGCGCTGCGTGCCGCCTGTGATGACACGGTTGCAGGCATGATGATTACGGTGCCAAGCACACTGGGACTGTTTGAAGGTCATATCCTTGACGTAATCGAGGCCGTTCACGATTGCGGCGGTCTGATGTATATGGATGGCGCGAATATGAACGCGCTCATGGGCGTGGTCAAACCGGGCGAATTGGGTTTTGATGTCATGCACTACAATTTGCATAAGACGTTTTCGACTCCGCATGGTGGCGGAGGCCCCGGCAGTGGCGCAGTTGGTGTGAACGAAAAGCTCAAACCCTATCTACCCGGCCCGATTGTCGATATCGTCGATGCGGGTGATCAAGACGAAGCCCCACTTTATGGCTTTGTCATGCCGGAAAAGTCAATTGGTCGTATCAAGGCGTTTCATGGCAATTTTGGGATGCACGTCCGTGCCTATGCGTACATTCGCGCGTATGGCGGCAGTGGACTTAACGAGGTCACTCGTCACGCCGTTCTGAATGCCAATTATGTGCGCGTGAAATTGCAAGATACCTACCATGTGCCCTACAATCGCTATAACGCCCATGAATTTGTGCTCGAAGGTCACTTTGACGATGTGGAAGACATTCACGCACTGGATATTTCTAAGCGGCTGATGGATTACGGTATCCATCCACCAACCAATTACTTCCCGCTGATTGTCAAAGAGGCGTTGATGATTGAGCCAACCGAGACCGAGACCAAGCAAACGCTCGATCACTTCATTGACGTGATGAAGACGATTGCAAAAGAAGCACACGCCAACCCTGCCTTACTGAAGGAAGCACCTCATACAACGCCGGTTAAACGAGTGGATGAAGTGCGCGCGGCGAAAGAACTGGTGCTGTGTTGTAAACCTGCGCTGCCTGCTGCGGGGGATTAGCACGGACAGTACGAAATTTACGCCTCTGATAGCCAGGCCGTCAGGGGCGTTTTTTGTTCTATATAAATACAATGGGTTTTATCGGTCTTATCTACTTATCGGATTAATCCATAGCCCTAACACAGATGATATACGTTGCATTTTATTCGACTGGCTGATATGTCGCATTCTCCATAGTGCCGACAAACTGCGGTAAATCAGTCTGACCGAGCATTTGTCGTATCGCTAGCCCTTCGCCCAAATGATACCAATAGTGATAGATATTCCGTTGCAGCATCGTGCCAATGCTTTCACGTACAGGCTTGCCGCCTATCTTAAAGTAAGTAAGCAGCATGTCGCTCTGCAAGGAGTTGAGAAATTCATCCGCCGCGTTGGTGACGCTGTGCCATAAATCCCAAACCGTCGCAATATCGGGCGTGCTGGCGGGCTGCCCAAATCCAAACTGTCTGACTGCCGGCACAACATCCTTCTCCTGCGCGAGTTCGACCCAATAGCGGTGTTCCTGCGCCGCCAGATGCCCAATCATCCAACTAATACAATTCATTGGCTCATAACGCCGGATAGCATCGTCAGCAGTCACATCGTGCAAACCGCGCAGCCATTCGCTCCGCGTAAAACGCAATTGAGTGACCAGTGGCTGCACATTGGAAGGCGGCATGTTCTTTCACTCCTGTAGGGTGTAGGATAGACCTTTAGCTTACCATATCCGCCTGTTGCAGGCAGTCACCACCGGAAGCCATTGTGTCGCAGCTCATCCAAATCTTCATCGACAACATTGTCCCGATTTTGCTCATTGCCTCTATCGGCATCTTTGTCGGACGACGCTTCAGCATCGACCCGCGACCTTTTGGAACGCTTTTATTCTATATATTGTCGCCCGCGCTGGTGTTCAATTCGCTATATACCAGTCAAGTGGGTGGTGATGAGTTCGCCCTGTTGTTTATCGCGTCTCTGATGTTTCTGTTCACAATGGCGGCGGTGACGTATCTGATTTTGCGACTGGTTAATGTGAGTGCCCGGTCTCGCGCAAGCGTCATTCTCGCTTCGTTCGCACATAACGCCGGGAACTTCGGCCTACCCTTAGCCAGTTTTGCCTTTGGCCCGGAAGTCTTCAGCCGCGCGGTCATTGTGTTTATCGCCAACACGGTCATGGGGTACTCGCTGGGTGTCATCGTCGCATCCAGCGGCAATCCACCCCAGCCCGGCGAATCAATCCTGCGGCGTGCGCTAATGAATGTGTTGAAAACGCCGGTTATTTATGCCGTCGCGCTGGCATTTGTGTTGAAAGGTATCGAGCTACAACTGCCGCTGGTCATAGACCGTTCTGTCAATTTACTGGCTGAAGCTACTATCCCACTGATGCTGATTATGTTGGGCTTGCAATTGGGGCAATCGGCACGGTTGGATCATCCCAAATTATTGTCGCTTGGTGTCAGTATTAAACTCTTGCTCGCACCCCTGATTGCAGTCGGGTTTAGCCTGCTGTTTGGTCTTAATTCACTGGCGAGCGCCGCCTTCATCACACAGGCCAGTATGCCGACGGCTGTTTTTACAATTATTCTGGCGACAGAATTCGACCTCGATAGAGACCTGTCGCTCAATCTCATCCTCGCCTCGACCTTGCTCAGCCCAATCACACTGTCCGTCATTCTTTTGCTGCTTCGGCAAACACTATAGACCAATAGATTATTCAACACCAGCTTTGTCAGTATCCATATCGTTTATAGCTGTGTGCGGCGAAAGAGACCGGCGGGCCATAAACCAATCTAAAGCGTATATGGCGAGTGGACACACAATCCACACCAGAATGCCCAGCAGCGTAATCCGCAGTGCATTGATGACGATGATATAACGCAAATTGGTCTGAACCGACAGCATCGCCGGAGAAATCGCCAGCATACTCATCGTCACGCCGACAATCAGCACCACTGGCAAATAACGCCGCGCCCAGGGGATGACAAGCGACAGCAGCAAGACTGCCCCATACCATACCTGTGGATTAGGTCGCCCGAATGACCGATTGCGGACGAGCACCCAATCCACAATCTGGCGGATTTGCGGCGAGTCGGGCAGTGGCGGGCACATCGCGCGAATGATCCCGCTCATCATGCCGCGATATTCATCCACCGCCGCCTCTAATTCCGCGCCTTCAAGGTGCAAAATATGCCCATTGAGCCGTTCAACAAATGTCGTCGTAACATACTCGGTGGTGATGTAGCCAATCCGTTGTTCAGCGGTAATACATTGTGCTTCGCTGGGAGTCACACCATCATGGGTGAACATATTGGCGTCTGCACCAAGAAAATAGAGGAAGTTATTCCACACTTCCCACAGGTATTCACCGAGATGTGGGCGCACCGTCTCAAATGCTGTGCCCTGAATGATGCTTTCGGCGCCTTCCCATGTCCCGACACGCTGATATAGGCAGTAAACTTGCTGAAATTGATTCTCGGATGGGCAGTCTGCCGTTGCTTCCAACCAGATTCGTGTATTTTCCCCATTTTCGGGCTGCACCCAATCGGCATGATGGCGCATCACGCGCTCGAAGGAATAATCGGTCGCATTGAGGCCAGCGACCTGCCCTAGCGCCAGCGTCGATAAAAGCATATAGATGACCAGCGCGCCGCCAAAACCGGCAATCATCGTCAATGTGCGTTTGATACTGCGCGTATACAGCAGGTAGACAATGGCATACGGAATGATGAGATAGCGCCCGATGGTACGGGTTAACCACAACAGGACAAGCAGCATACCGGTGGACGAATCGCGCCATGTCCAGTGTTTGTCGGCCTGCGGACTGATCTGCCGCAGCAGCACGAGGAATGACAGCCCCATCAGGAACATATATAAAGGTTCTGCGCCTGTGAAATTGAATGTCACGCCGGACTGGAAATCGACCAGAATGACCAGTCCAACCGCGAGAGCCAATGTCCGACTGTAGGGCTTAAGCGTGAAATAATATATCGGGGCTAGCAGCGCCGACATCACAAATTGCACAGCAATCAGCCAGTAAACCGACCCCAACCATTTCACTGTTACCAGTATCAGAAAGGGATACAACGGATAGGTGTATTTATCCATCAATGCGGCGTCATAACCCGCCAGACGTTCCGCATACAGGAAAAACAGATGCGAGTCGGAGGCGTGCGCGGGTGGATAGGCCAGCAGCAGCAAAACATTACGTCCCATCCCAATTGCCAGCAGCAGCCAGGGGACGACACGACTGTCACAGAGCGTGGATAGGCGCTGGGCCCATGCGTGCAGTCGCGGTGAATAGAGGTGGGTGTCCGTTAGAGTGCTGCGTATCATGGATGGTGACTCCAGGTGTAAACCTGTGCATCATATATGAGGGCAAAAGTCATTGTCAATGCGCGGCTGTACCCCCAAGTATTCGGGGCTTTCCTGGTCAAACGCGCTGTTAAACTTTAGAATATGGCCTGTTCGTTCGTTCACAAGGTAATTAAGAGTCGCACATACAGGTCAGCAACATGCCCTACAGTCGTCTAGTCCTACCCCGCAGAGGCCGTCGCCTGGTACGTTACCAGCGTATGCTGCGCGCCGTATTATGGGATTCACTGGCCCTGTGGCGCGAATTTCGGCTGCCATTTTCGGTATTCTTGATCGCGGTATTTGGCGGCGGGTGGTTATATGGCGAATTGTTAGGCGCAGCGGGTTACGAGACTTTTCCCTACATTGACCGACCATATATGATGCTCCAGTTGATGATTCTGGAAACACCGCCACCCGGTCAACCACCGCCCGAACCCTATCTTATCGCCTTCTGGTATGTGATGCCGATGCTGGCGGTATATATCGTCGGGCGCGGGGCTGTTGATTTTGTCCGCCTATTTTTCAATCGAACTGAACGGCATGACGCCTGGGAGATTGCTGTGGCAGCGACCTATCGAAATCACGTCATCATTATGGGTGTAGGACATCTGGGGCTGCGCGTGACGCGCGCGCTGGTTGAGATGGGATTTGACGTGGTGGCAGTTGACCACGACATTAGCCCGGCGCTCGACATTGAACTTAGTCGTCTGGGTGTGCCCGTCATTGTTGCAGACGGGCGCAATCTATCAACGCTGCAAATGGCTGGCTTACAGCACGCCCGCGCACTCATTGTCTGTACGTCGAACGACCATGTAAATCTTGAAGTGACGATGCGCGGACGCGACATGAATCCTGATGTGCGGATTGTCGTGCGAATGTGGGATGACCAGTTTGCGGCACAATTACGCCAGTTTATGAACGTCGAAGTCGTGCTCAGTGCGTCCGATTTAGCCGCGCCGGCTTTTGCCGGGGCCGCGGTAGGGATAGAGGTCGCACAAACGCTGCCAATTGATGGCGAAGACTATACGATGATTAAAATCAAGGTCGAACCAGAATCATTCCTTGATGGCGCGATACTGGGCGAAATCGAAGCCGACAATGACATCGACATTATGCTGCATCAGCGTGAACATGCCGTGATCGTGCATCCACCAGCTGATATTGTCGTGCAAGCGGGGGATACCCTCGTCATGTTCGCCCTGCATAGCAAAATCATCGAAATCGTGGCGCGCAACAAACGCGGCGCAAATGGGAAGTAACATCAAAACAAAACCGACAGTCACCTAGAGCTGTCGGTCAGTATTGTAGATACTGTGTTGTCCCCTACTTCTTTGGCATACGACTCAGCACTGTCACAGGTTCTGGCACAGTGACCTTTTTACCCAGCGACAGTCCGCTCAAATCGGCGGATTTTGCACGGTCTGCCCCTGCAAAAACAGCAAGTTGTGTGCCCGGTTTTACATAATCCTGTTTAATCACGGCTTGCCCTAGTTGATAACCTTCGCTGTCGATACTGCAACTGGTGACAATACCGACAACACGCCCTTTACTATCCACCAGCGGGTCACCTTGATGCGGCGGACGCACGCCCTTGTTATCCAATCGAAAGCGCGTGACCATCGCGTCGCGTTCCTGCTCATGTTCGATAAAGGCCGATTTGCCGACAAAAAACGGTTTATACAATTTGACATACGAACCAAAGCCCGCATCACCGGGATTTAATCTCAATGCCCCTTCCAGTTCATGCCCATACAACGGCAGACCTGCTTCAGTACGCAAACTGTCGCGCGCCGCCAAACCGCACGGCACTGCACCGCCTTCCACAAGGTCTTTGAACAATGCAGGCGCTTTGTCTGGATGGACGAACAACTCATAGGCCACACGCTCACCTGTATAACCTGTGCGCGAGACAATGAGGTCGTAACCGCCAAGTGTCACTTTTGTGACTTCAGCCCATTTGAGCGCTTTGACTTTAGCTTTGTCGTCTTCACTGCCATGAAGCGCCAGCAAAATATCTTTGCTCTTCGGCCCCTGTAAAGCGACGTCCACACGCCGTTCATCGCCAACCGACGGATGACGTAAATCACGCAATTGGACATCTTTCAAAGTAATACGGCGGCTGGCATCATGAGGGTCAATTTGGACTTTGCCCGCCTGAACCGCATTCAACCACGCCCAATTTTTATCGTTATTGGACGCATTCACCACGACAAGGAAATGATCTGCTGCAAGGCGATAAATCATCAAATCATCGTGTGGAATGCCATCCGTATCGAGAAAATACGTATAATGCGATTCACCAACGGCGAGCTTAGAAACATCGTTTGTGGATACAAGGTCAAGGAACGCTTCTGCATCTGCGCCTTTTGCATCAAAAACGCCCATGTGTGTCACATCGAAAATACCTGCCTCCGTCCGCACCGCGCGATGCTCATCACCGACAGAGCTGTACCAGACAGGCATATCATAGCCCGCAAACGGCACCATCTTCGCGCCCATGCCTATATGGAGTTGATGCAGCGTCGTCGTCTTCAGGTCACCGTCGGCGGATTCTTCCCGTGCAAATTTGGGCAGCGCAGCAGGCTTTGTCCCGGCATATTTCGCGCCATTGATACCCACACAGTAGACTTTGTTGGCGTATCCCGCACCATCATCCCATTTGAGATGCAGTGTGGCGGTGTCTGCCGCGCCGAGATGCCGCACGTCCACCGGCCCCGGCACTTTGCCATAGACATCCGCATCATCAAACGACACAAAACCATCTGATAAACCACGCAGCCATGCAGCCACCCGTTGCGAATGCTGTTCCACATGCAGATGATAATCCGTGTCAATACGCTGGAGTACACCGCGGGACATGGGGCTGCCATCTTTTTCAAGCACCCATGTCGGCTGCTGTTCACCTGATTTCAAGACATTGACATCACTGGTCAAAGCAATATCAAGAAACGCCTTTGCTTTATTACCCGAAACAACCAGCGTTTGCCAGCCCGTCTTTTCATCGTCGATATAGTCAAAATGGGGATACCCATCGGCTGTAACATTCGTGTCGATTCCGGCCTGTGCTGACAACTGCCGGACTTTCAACCGCGCCTGTTGTAAAACATCAAAATCGACCTTCGCGCGTTCCAGCGCCCGTGTGCGTCCCATAAGGCTATACGGTACACATGCCTGCAATATGTCGGCGATAATATCCGCCAGTTGGTCAATTTCCGCCTCGCGGAAGCCGCGCTGTGTAATCCAGGGTGTCCCCAATCGCAATCCGCTCGGACGCAGCGCACTGGTGTCACCGGGAATGGTCTGTCGATTGAGGACTATGCCCGCTAAGTCCAAAATGCGCGCCGCCATATCACCACTAAGGGGTGTACCGTCTGGCCCAACGACACTTTTGCAATCCAGACTGAACATATGGGTATCCGTCCCACCATACGGAATTTTAAAACCCCGCGCTGATAACCGTTCCGCAAAACGTGCCGCATTCTTTACCAGTTGTTTTTGTAGATTTTTGAACTGCTCTGTCGTCGCCAGTCGCAGCGCCACCGCAAGCCCGGCAATACTATTCACATGCGGTCCCCCCTGCTCACCGGGAAAGACACCTCGATCAATTTTGCTGGCGAGGTCTTTGCGATGGGTGATGATCACCGCACCGCGTGGGCCATTGAGCGTTTTGTGCGAGGTGAACGTGACCACATCGGCAATGCCCACCGGGCTAGGATAAACACCCGCCGCCGTCATCCCGGCAAAGTGGGCAATATCCGCCAGCAGATAGGCCCCAACCTCGTCAGCAATGCTGCGGAATTTGTGCCAATCCGGTGACCAGGGATAGCTGCTAAAGCCACCGATAATGAGTTTCGGTTTGTGTTCCAGCGCCAGCGCGCGGATTTCATCATAATCGAGTTGTTCGGTCTGTGGATCAATGGTATAGCTAACGATGTTATAAAATTTACCACTGCGATTGACCGGACTGCCATGCGTCAGATGACCGCCCATAATCAAATCCATGCCCATCACAGTATCGCCGACGTTGACTAACGCCGTATAGACCGCATTATTCGCAGGTGCGCCCGAAAGCGGCTGAACATTGACAAATAAATCATCTGCCGCATAACCATTGGCAGCGAAGACTTCCGCCGCACGCCGCCGTGCTAACGACTCGACAATATTGGCATATTCTGTGCCTTTGTAATAACGATTGTCTGCCATCCGGCGGTATTCGGGCAGGCGCGTGTTGTAATCCAGAATGTCCTGCTGGGTCATCGTGCGCGTTTCATCTAAAGGATAGCCCTCGGCATAAATATTGCTAAAGGCAGACCCAACGGCCTCGCGAACCGCTTCGGGGATCGTGCTTTCTGATGGAATGAGAATGAGATATTGTTGTTGGCGAGCGGTTTCGTGCCGAATAAGGTCGGCTAAATCGGGGTCGAGTTCGGCAATATCACCGCGAAACAAAAAGTCGTTATGTGTCATCTACTCAGCACCTTTGAATGGTGAAATATTTGATTTATCTTGAATTGTCATTCTAACATGGGGAAGCGACACAGAGCTATATCAAAAGCGCAAATAAAAAAGTCCCGCATCGTGCGAGACTTTTGAAAAGAGTACCGAATAACGGTTGTGTTTACGCACCGGGATTCAGTGCGGCAACGATGTTCGAGAAGATGTTACCAATGGCTGGGCCAAGCAGTGCCAGAATGACGATCACCACAACAGCGACCAGTACGAGGATGAGCGCATATTCGACCAAACCCTGGCCTTCTTCACGCGGCATGTACATCATAATGTTGAGTCTCCTTGGATAAATAATGCCGATGAAATTATCCTAGCATAGTTGAAGCGCGAACGTCAATAGGCCAAGCATTAAGGTTTCGCCAACGTATGCTTACCGTGTCGTCCCCAACAAATTGCTTGCCTTCGCTCCCCTGTTGACTTAAAATGCGCTTAACAAATTTCAAGACAAGGTTTCCAATTCAATCGGGTCTGGTACGGTCATGATTTCCATATAATGGCACACCCCAAACATCGCTGGACATGATGTTATAATAGCGCAGGTATAGATAAACTTCAGGTCATTA
>CAZTLI010000121.1:2393-12482 GCA_964614375.1 uncultured Anaerolineaceae bacterium | reverse complement strand
AATTGGGTACGGGTTGGCGGGGATAGACTGCGCTGGCATTTTCGTGATACTTGCCATAGCCGTACTGTTCAAAAAAAGCGCGGAAGTGGGCGAAGTCGGCTTCGATGTCACCCGTCGGTTGAAATACTTCGCTCATGAACACACGTTTATCGCGATAATTAGGGGCGAACATCACAATCGGCATGTTTGCGCCCATCGCGATGTGATAGAAACCGGTCTTCCAATGGTCGGTTTTACGGCGTGTGCCTTCTGGCGCGACCGCCCACACAATGCGGTCTACGGCATGAATCGCCGCGATGCCCGCTTCGACCATGTTATTTGAGCGCGAACGGTCAATCGGGATCGCGCCGCCCCACTTCATCAATGCGCCAATCGGGCCGCCTAACGCCTCAGTCTTGATCATCACCTGTGGACGCCGCACCAGAACCGCCGACGCGAGCAAAAATACAAAATAGTCCCAGCCTGTGGTATGGGGCGCGCCAATCGCCACGAATTTAGCTGCATCGGGTTTTGGGCCTTCCACCCGCCAGCCCAGTAACCGGGCTATCAGGATTACGGGGCGTCCCGCCAGCCAACCAATGAGATATGCCACTTGTGCCATAGTGAAGGGGTAACTTTCGTGTATCGTTAATACAATTTACAACCCCCATCACTGGGCGATGGTGCGCTATTCCCTTATGGTTTGGGCGAAGGCGGCGATTTGGGCGGCGTATTCGTCGGGATGCTCAACCATGGGATACGCACCCCAGTCATGGATAACCCGCAGGCCGCTGTGCGGTAGGAGGGGGCCATAGGTGCGGCGAATCTGTGGGATGGTTTCTGCAAAAGGTCGATGCACACGCCCACCCCACAAAAATGTGGCAGGGACAGGCGCGTGCTGCAACCCGTTCACCCAATCCATCGTCACCATCGCGCCAATCCGTGTATGCCCTGCCCTTTGGCGATAAGCATGGACAAAACGGTCTAAATAGGGCGCCGGGATTGTGGCGGGATTGTCGAACAGGGCATAGTGGGCGCGCGGACGCCGCAACCAGACCGAACGGACCTGCCCGTGCAGCCAATTGATAACCGACCAGTTGCGCCAACCCGGTGCTTGCCCATCTATCGGTTGTAAACAGGCGGGTTCGTGGAAGATGACGCCGCACACTGTCGCCGCGAAATGCTGTAGATATTCCAGCACAATAATGCTCGCCAATCCGTGCGCCAACAAAATCACCGGACTGTTAACCGCGCCGACTGTATCCAGCAAATACACCGCATAATCGGTCAGCGAGTGGATAGCCGGCATCTGACCAGCATCCGGCAGCGCGATGGCTTTGAATTGCACGTCATCTGGCAAATGTGCCGACACCCGCTCGAATGGGACAGGGCTGCCGCTGCCATGCACGGCGATAATCACCCGTGTATCATGGGGTATGAAGTAGGATCGTGTGGTGATCACGGGTACGGAAATACTCCTCTACTGTGTGTGCTGAGTCATCCTAAACAGGGTATCAAATTTAGCTGATACCCGTCTGTGAACGGCATGTGAATTGTATAAGAACTCAGTGAGAAGGCTTAAGACGCAATTTGAGAGGGTAGCGCCAACGGCACATCAATGGGACGAAAGTAGCCACTGGCTGCTCGCTGCTGGCGAAGCGCAAAAGCGCCAGCGCAAAGGGAATCAGGCTATGACGCACACCCGCATCGCTGCTTTTACCTGGCGCTTGTGACCAACGCTTGCCCTTACTCAGTTCGCAGCGCGGACGCGCACACCGGCGCGTCCCTGCTGGTTTCAGAGCAGAGGAGAATGATTGCATATTTCGACAGCATGATGTGTCGTCGCGCAAACACGCGCGTTTGCTCTTTAACTCTTTTTCTCTTAATTACGCGCTTGATTGGCTAATCGAACATATTGCGGGCGCGCTTGCTTTTGAATTCGCGACCGGTGGGGCGGTCTTTTTTGCGGACACCCAGTACACTTTCCAGCACCATCGCCACGATTGCCATGATGATGCCGCCGCCAATCGCCCAGCCGAAGTGATCAATCGCCAGACGATCATGGACGAGTGCCGATGTCAATGAGAGCAAACAACCGTTAATCACGAAGATAAAAAATCCGAGCGATAGGATAATCAACGGGCAGGTTAACACCATTAAAATCGGGCGCACGAGCGCATTGATAATGCCAAAGACCAGCCCGACAATCAGCAGCGTCCCCGCATCATTATTGACGACGGTGATGCCCGGCAGCAGCGCGGCTGTGACGGCAATGGCGATGGCATTGATGACCACACGAATGAGAAATTCCATCAGAATCGTTCCCTATAATCTACATCAATTTAATCCCTTATACGCAGTCGTATTGAAGCAGGTTGCGACCTGACATCCGCACATAGCAACAAAAACAGGGGCGTGTGTGCCCCTGTAGTATGACTGATGTGATGCGAATGTGCCAACGTTTATTAATTGTCGGACTGGCGGCGTCCGAATATGTAGAGCAGCATCAGCAGCAGCAATATGCCACCACCAATCAACAGAATCGGTGTGCTGTCGGATTGCGCGGGCGGCTCATCGGCGTCTTGCGCGTCCACATCCACAATATCGACAGGTGTGGGTGTGGGGCCTTCTGTCGCGTCCACTTGCACTTCCTCAGTTGGCTCTTCGGTCACCGCCTGGGCTACGGCAGTTGGCTCGTCGCCGGGTTCTTCCGTCGGTTCTTCTGTTTCCGCACTGGCGGCGTCGGCTGTGCCCTGTGCATCGGCTGTGCCCTGTGCATCGGCTGTGCCCTGTGCATCGGCTGTGCCTTGCGCGTCGGCTGTGCCGATGGCATTCGCCGTCCTTTCGGTATCGACAGTCGGCGGCGCTTCTGTTGGCGCATCTGTCGGCGCGTCAGTCCCGGCGGCAGACACCTCTGTTGGCTCGTCTGTCGGCGCTTCTGTTGGTTCATCGGGTTCTTGAGTGGCCTCAGCGGTTGCTTCGGCAGGTACCGGCGTGGCGGTATTGGTCACAGACCGGGTCGGTGTAGCCGTCGGTACGGGCGTCGGGATGACGATTTCAAACGCCACCGCTTCGACAGTCGAACGTCCACTGGCATTGGTCACGGTCAGCAGCAGGGTGTGTGTGCCTTCGCCCAACGCTTCGGCGTCCAGGGTGAATGTCAGGGTGTCGTCAACCGTTACCGGGTCGCCGCCATCCACTGCATAGGTCACGCTGGTAATCCCGGTCTGACTTTCCACATTGATGCTGACGGTAGTGGATTCGGTAATGACCGCGCCATCGGCAATACCGCGAATAGTGACCAGCGGCGGGAAGGCGGGCACTTCAAAATCGGCCTCGACAGTCGTCGCCACACCCGCAGAATCGGTGGTGACAATTTCGAGCGTGGTGTCGCCCGGCTGCATCTGGAAGGGATCCAGCGTGATCGTGACGACAGGCTGGTCGCTGATATTGGCGACTTCTTCGCCATTAATCGTCGCGGTCACATTGGCGATAGGCGATTGACCATCGGTTTCGACCAGAATATCAACAGGCTCTTCCAGGACGATACCGGACTCAATACCGCTGACTGTCACCCGCGGCGGCAGTTGGGCCACGTCAAAGCCAATTTCGCTGCTGGTCGTCACGCCACCCGTATTGGTGACATCGACGGTCAAGGTATGGGTGCTGGGTGTCAGCAAGAATGGAATCACGGTGAATTCATAGGGCGCTTCGTCATCGACCAGAAGCGGCTCGCCATCAACAAGGAATGTCACAGTATCGGTGGGTGTTTGGCCTGACGCTTCGACCGCAACCGTCACGAGTTCGCTGATGGGGGCTGTTCCAAAGTCAGCCGTCACGCTGACATCGGATGGCAGCGCGGCAATGACGAAATCGACTGAGGTCGTATCACTCTCGCCATCGCGGTCTACGGCGATGAACGTCAGCGTGTGTGTGCCGGGCGCCCATTCCACAGGTTCAATGATGAAGCTATCAAGCTGCGATACCTGCTCACCGTCTATACTGAAGGCCGTTTGTACCAGCGGGTCGTCGGCAATAATACGGGCTGCGACCAGTGTGGGTTCGCTAAGGGGTTCTGTGAACAGGTCTTCTGGCAGCGACACAATCGGCACAGGGACAGGCGCGCGCAATGTGGCTTCGGCGATATTGGTCGCGCCTTCGTCGGTATTGGCCTGTAACGTGAAGGCATAGACCTGCCCGTCCAGCGGCAAATCGGCCTCCAGCGTAATCACATATTGACTACGCAGTCGTCCCGCTAGAGACGTATAAATAGCGACCAATTCATCGGATGTGGGCGATTCATAATTGAGGGCATTGCTGCCGGTCGAAAGTTCTTGCAGGAAGGTGCGGTCTGTCCCATAGCCCAGCCCAATGGTATACACCGGGATGCCGCGGATACGCGCCTCGTTGATGGCGTCGCCGCGTTGGGCGGTGCTGATGCCGCCGAATTCAGCGCCATCGCTCAAGAGGACGACGGCGCGCCGGGGCAATGGCGCACGATTCGCCAGCGCCACGCCTGCTGCCGCCGCGTCATAAAGGGCGGTGCGCCCGCCGAAAGTCAGTGAATTGATGGCCGCTATCAAGACCTCGCGGTCTGTCGTGAATTCAGTCACGAGGCGGACATCGCTGCTGAAGGCGATAATCGCAATCGGATTGCCATCGCCAATACCATCTACAAAAGCGCGGGCGGCGGCCTGGGCATCGGCAAATGGCGCCCCCGCCATGCTGCTGCTGACATCAATCACCAGCACGGTGGCGAAATTGAGGCTGTCTTCGGTGATATTTTCCACCGAGACGATCTGCCCACCCGCATCCACTAATTCGCCAGACAGTGTGAAATCGTCCGCCGTCAACCCCGTGACCGGTAAGGCCAGCGGGCTAAATACATTGACGAGCAGGGTCGCTGTCGGCAAGCCCGAAGGGTCAACCCCCGCAATTTCAATGATAGGCGATGGTTCTTCGTCCTGCATGAAGGCCCACGCAGCCGGCGTAAGAAGTAACAAAATCAAAAGGAAGATGAATGATTTTCTAATCATGTGCCCCTACCGTAGTTAGATAACGGTTCTATCAATGCAGCACCCCATAGCCTGGAATGATAAACCGTTGAATATGCCTGCTAAACCTATTGTATGGTAACGCACTTTGTGCGATTTGCCACCTATTGGCAGGGGAATCATGAGAACTCTTGAGAAACGTCGCGGTGAAGCTTACTCGCGTTCGAGCAGTTGATGCAGTTGTTCGGTCTTACGGGCGTCTGCGAGTATTTGTCGGCCCACAATCACCGCATGAACATCGAGCTTGAGCGCAGTTTCGACTTCATCGAGTGTGTGCAAACGGGCGACGGGCAGCACACGAATATTGAAGCCCACATGCTTGCGCTGTTGTTCGAGTGCGGTCAGGGCGAGTTCGCCGTTGGGGTCTTCGGTATTGCCGAACGCAATCGCATGGGGACTGAGGACGTTGGCTTCGTGCAGTTGGTCTTCGTCATTGACCTGCACAATCGCCGTCATCTTCCAGCGCTGCGTGACCGAAACGGTCTTTCGCAGCATGTTGGCATCGAGAACCGACGAATGCAACACTAAGGCAGAGGCATCCGCCGCCCGCGCTTCGACCACATGATAGTCGTTGAGGATGTAGTTTTGATAAATGATGGCCGTGTTCTTGACGGCTGTGGCAATCATCAGCATATCGTCCAGGTCTTGTGCATAGAGCGTGTGGTCGGTATAAAACGAGAGCGCATCCACCCCCGCCCGCACATACTGTAACGCTTCTGCCACCGGGTCATAGGTTTCAGAACGGCGTATCTGACCGATGAGTTTGACGTGCCGGCTGGTCGGCACAGTATTGAGGATAGGGCGCGGACGGCGCTGCATCGTCGCCAGGGCAATCACCGCCTGTAAGGGGGTTTGCGCTTGACGCAGTTCCAGATTGCGCTGCTTGTCCGCGATAATCGTTCGGCGCTCTATTTTCAAATCTTCCGTTTTCATTTGTGCTGCTCCGCACATCATCCCATCAATACCGATTTTGCGATGACTCGCCCCGTCCTTCAGTGTAACAGCAGGCAGTAACCAAAGGCAACTTTACACGGTATTGCCCTATTGTAATGCGAATTCACAATTTATGCGGGCAAAATTGACGAAATAAAGGTTGTATTTACGTTTGAAGGGCGCGTGTTGTAGTATAATGGATAGGTCGTGAGTTGTTTTTGTTGAGAAGCAGGTGCTTATGGGGGATAATCCAACCCAAACTGAAACCCTGTCGGATGATGCGGTGCGCGCGATTGCGGATCTCGCCCGCTTACAGTTGACAGATGCCGAAATCACCGTATATGCGGGACAGTTATCGGATATATTGGTTCACTTCCAACAATTGCAGCAACTTGATACGACCCATATCGCCCCCACCGCATCGGTACTGCCTGTGACCAATGTCATGCGTCCAGATGTGCCGGGTGCGCCGCTGTCGGCGGAACAGGTGGTTGCGAACGCGCCCGATGCGGAAGCCTATCAATTCCGCGTGCGTGCGGTATTAGAGACTGAATAGCCTGCAATGACGATGCGAATGAGGCCGATTGCATGACTACCAATTCGACGAAGAGTTATTTGTTACTCATTGAAGACGATTATGATGTGGCGGAAATGCTGCTGATGTATTTCGAGTCACATGAGTTTGAGGTGCTGCACGCCGATCATGGTCATATTGGCATTGAATTGGCGCGCACCCGCTTTCCAACCCTGATTTTGCTCGATCTGATGCTGCCCGATATGGAAGGCTATGATGTGTGCTTGCGGCTGCGGAATATGGCCTTGACCAAGTACATCCCTATCATCTTCCTCACGCAGCGCGACGAGCGCGCCAGTAAGGTGCGGGGTTTGGAATTGGGCGCGGACGATTACATCACCAAACCCTTTGACATTGACGAACTGCGTTTGCGCGTACAGGGGTCTATCCGCCGGGCGACGCGCGAAAATCTGCACGAGCCACGCACCGGTTTGCCAACAGGTGAACTGGTCGAAGAAGAATTGCACCGCCGCCACGAAAATCAAAATTATGCCGAACTGGTTTATCGCCCGGCGGGATGGCAGGCCTATAACGATATGTACGGGTTTGTCGCGGGGAATTCGGTGTTGAAATTCGCCGCCAAAACGCTGCAAACCGTCGTTTCGGAAATCGGGTCGTCGAATGATTTTGTGGGTATTCTTGAAGACGACTTCATCGTCCTGACCGACAGCGCCACCGCCGATAAACTCGACCAGACCATCAAAAAACGCTTCAGCGAACAGGTACGGGCGTTTTATTCCTTTGCCGATGCCGAGCGCGGGGGTATCCTCCTCCATGCCGATACACCGCACGAAGAACTCGTGCCCTTGATGTATTTTGAATCGGAGAAGCGGCTTGCCGCCAGTACCTAACTGGCGTGGGTTAATCACCGGGTAAACGAAGGCGTCCTGTGGGGCGCTTTTTTGTTGCCAATTTAGGATATTTGCCATACTGTAAAGATAGCTGTTTGACTCACTTAAAAACGAGGAAACCCTTATGAAAAAGCAGCTTGCAAATTTTAGTGGTGTGGTGGCGCTCGTGCTTTTGATTCTAACGCTGAACCTTGCCGCCGTCGGCGCCCAGGACGAAACCCCAACATTTGAGGAACGCATTGCCTATGTCAGCAACCGGACGGGTAATGATGAACTCTATATAATGGATACCACGGGTGAAAATATCGAGCAAATCACCAGCAATGGCTTCGAGAATCGCTGGCCCGGTTGGTCGCCAGACGGGTCTACCATCGCCTTTTATTCTAATTTAGATGGCAGTTGGAATATCTATACTGTGAATCTCGCATCGCTGGAAATTTCGCCCCTGGTACAGAATGATGCCTCCAACGATTTTGGGTCGCATTTTTCGCCCGATGGGTTGCGCGTGATTTATCACAGTAATCGTGATGGCAACTGGGAAATCTACAGCGTCAATACGCTCAATCAGCAAAGTACCCGCCTGACATCCCTCCGTTCAGATGAATATGGGCCGGATTGGTCGCCCGATGGCGAAGAGATTGTGTTTGCCTCCAATCAAGATAGTGCCGATACCCAGATTTACATCATGACCCTGGAAACAGGCGAGATGCGCCGTGTCACGGACGAAGTGTCGAGCGTTATTCAACCCGCGTGGTCGCCCAATGGGGATCAACTTGCGTTCACGATGAATGAAAGCGGTAATTGGAATATCTATCTCATCAATGTCGATGGTACTGGATTACGTCCATTGGTCACAACCACCGGTATAGATACCCGTCCGATGTGGTCGCCGGACGGCACGCACATTACCTACTCGTCAGATATAGATGGCGATTCCGAAATTTACATTCTGGATGTGGACACGGGCCAAACCACCCAACTGACGTTTAACGCCTATGAAGATTACAATTCCGTATGGGGTGTGATTGAGGTGGGTGATAAGAAATAGCGATAATCCACCCTGATTGTCTGTTCAGTTCGACCAGTCAGCTCATGGATAAACCAATGAGACGCCGACTGATTATTGTGCAGAGGGCGGGCTGATGGTCTTTAACAAACGCATTGGATCACATCGTTGTTTGCGGACACGTAACGATGCCCGTATTCATACGCCCGTATTCAAACCCCCGTATTCATACGCCCATCCCCGGCCCGGCAGAACCGGTCACAAGCGTGCTGGAAGTCCCCGCTCCGCCAGCGGGAGGGGATTGGTTGGGGGGAGGGGTTGCCATGCGAACAGGCACAAGCTCACAAATAGGTGACTGGATACGCGGATGCAGCCGTGCCGTGTCCGATAATCCGATGATGTATTCAACCTTCATCAGCCCGTTGCACAAGCGGCTAAAGCCACCGTGTCCAGCATAAGCATTCTTTTTGTTTCATCCATTAGCATACCCGGCGTACCCGCAGGTGCGCCGTTTTGCGTCGGCCTTGAAAAGAGTGCCAGCTACAAACAGTGATGCGTAAGAGCAGTGATGAGCCAGGAGGACTGCGTTAGGGCGGCCTGCATAATGCCACAAACCCTCATCTCCCATCCCTTACCCTCTGCGCCCTCTGTGTCTTTGCTTTGGTCTTAGCCAGCGGTTGTTTTCATCTGTCGCCTGCGTTTGTGGCCCGGCGCATGGGTATAGAAAAAAGTTAAAGGTTTAAGTTTGGTGGCGAGCGCAGAAGTGGTTGACAAAGCCAAAAAGGGGCGATACACTTTGCATAGGAAGTAAGTTAGTTAACCTTACTAACTTACGTAATAGACCCCTATCGTTTAAATTTTTTTGGAGGTGTTACCCTTGAAACGCTTGCTCCTTGTTCTTAATATCTTAGTGGTGGTGCTGGTGCTGGCTGTCCCCGCCACTGCCCAGGACGATGTGACCCTTCAGGTTTACATCACCGGCTTGACTGAAGATACGATGGCCTGGTTCACCGATGTGGCCTTCCCCGCCTTTGAAGCCGAACATCCCGGCGTCCACATGGAAATCCTGACGGGCGGTTGGGGCGACTTCGACGCCACGGTCGCGGGTTGGATCACCACCGGCGATGGCCCGGACATCGTGTATCTGGGGTCGGAATATGCCGCCACCTTTGGCGATTTGCTGACCGACATGGACCCCTATCTGGGTGAATGGGAAGAACTCGACAATTTCCTCCCCGCCGCAATTGATACCGTAACGTGGGATGGTCACATGCGTGGTTTGCCACTGCTGATGAGTCCCCGCCCGATTTTCTATCGTACTGACCTGTTCGCTGAAGATGTCGAACTGCCCTTGACCTTTGAAGATGCGCTGGCCTTCACCGGCGCCAACAGCCTCGTCGAAGACAACGCCATGGTACAGATGGGTTTCATGGATATTGGCGGTGGTCTGTTCGATGCCCAGGAATTCATCGGTTACATCTGGAGCGCAGGCGGCGAACTCTACTATGAAGACGGCACCAGCGCCTTCGACAGCGAGGAAACGGGCATCGCCATGCAATATATGTATGACCGTCGTCGTCAAATGCTGCCGACAGAAACCACCGCGGGTCTGCCGCCGATTGAAGGCTACCCCATCATGAGTGACCGCGTTGTCAGTGGTATCTTCCCGCTGTGGAACATGCCCCCGACCAG
>CAZTLI010000121.1:0-2293 GCA_964614375.1 uncultured Anaerolineaceae bacterium | reverse complement strand
GAACTGCGCCCGCTGATTGTTGAGCAGGTCACCCTGTTCCTGACCGACCAGCAAAGTCTGGAAGATACCCAGCAAAACTTGAAGGATGAATATGACGCCATCCTTGAAGACGGCGGGTATCTCGATTAACACCGCAGCATGAATCGCAGCGGGGAATTAGCGCAGGTATTGGCTAATCCCCCACCGTCTGAGTCGGGTTGCACCTTGCCAGAGACCAGCCCGACTCTCCCGCTCTATTGTACAGCAGCTAGCAGCTTGTGTGCCACGCCACCAAACGGGCGGATGCACCTTCTGAATGAATACCAAACTAGACCTTTTACAAAACCTGTTTACGCTGTTCTTTTGTCCATAACCGTGTCGCATAATTGACTGGTCGAACAGTCCGCACGACACAATTCCAACAGAGCCATGATGATGGGGGCGGTATGGATGTAGCCGTACAATTCCGAGTACAAAATATCCTGTGGGCAGTCGGCACCGCCGTATTTATCATCGTCGGCAGTTTGCTGATCGGTCATGCGGCACGTCTCATTGCCCGGTGGCGCGGCTTGACCGAAGCCCGTCAGCGGCAGGTCTTCTGGGGATTTTTCTTCGCGTCGCCGTGGTTGATCGGCTTCTTCATCTTTGTGCTGGGGCCAGCATTGGCGTCGCTCTATTACAGTTTCACAGGCTATCGCCTGGGTGATGAACAGTTGGAATGGGTTGGGCTGGACAATTATCGCCAGTTCATTACCGGGGCGGGCGCCTATGGCCGACGCTTCAAGTCGGCGATGTTCAATTCATTCTATTACGCCATCATCGGCGTGCCGCTGCAAATCTTTGCGGCGCTGGCTATGGCCGTGCTGCTGAATCAAGCGATGAAGGGCATTCGCGTCTTTCGCATGATTTTCTATATGCCCGTGATTCTGGCGGGCGGCCCCGCGATTTTGCTGGCATGGCGGTATATGCTGGCGTCCAACGGCGGATTTATCAACGTATCACTGCAAGGGCTGGCGGAAAATTTCTTCTTATTTGATTGGCTCTATCGTGGTTTCATCTTCGTCGTTGAGGGATTCAACGGCTTTTATTCCGGGTTATCGCGCGGTGACCCGATTGGCCCGCTGAAATATACGCTTCCAGCGGTGATTGCGGTGATTTTATTGCTGAATCTGATACGCGGCGATTGGTCACCGGGCAAGAAAGAATTCGCCCAAAAAGCGGCGGAAATCATTGGCGCGGTAGTGGCTTTTTTGCTGGTTGCGAATGGGATTGTCGCCGAAGCCATCGACCCCTCGTGGACATTCATCATCAGCATTCTGGCGCTGACGATGATCATCGTCAATGCGCGGCGCGGCAATATGCGGCAGGTGCGCTTGTGGCAGTGGGGGACGCTCCTTCTGTTTGCGCTCGGAATCGTCTTCACACTGGTCGCCGCTAACGAAAATCCGGCTGTTGGCGGCACATCGACCTATTTGTTGACGCTGCTGGTCGCTGCTGTACCGATTGTATTGTCGATACCCGGTTTTGGTTGGGGCGAAAAGCGCAAACGCGCTATGCCATCATCGCGCCTAGTGCTGGTGGCGATTGTCCTGTTCTGTGGTTTGCTGTTCATCGACGCGATTCCCGGACAGCTAGACGGCGGGCGAATCACCCTGCCACTGCGTTATGTGACGCTGCAATCTGCCCTCGAACATCCCGATGATGCCGAGTATTTGAGCGAGGTTTATCCTGTCGCTACGATGTCCTCGTTGTGGTTCTACAGCGCGATTGTGGTGATTATGGTGGCGGCAATCTGGCTCGGCAGTCGTGGCGAACGCTATGAAAAGCATCTGCGTTACCTGTTGATGGGGTCGCTTATCTTTTTTACATTGTTCATGCTCGGCTCATTCATCGACGGTGTGCGCTATTTCCGCGCGTTTGACGACATCGCGCTGGCTTCAGGCCGCCCCAATTATCATTTCGCGCTGTTCCATTCGGCGACCAACGAATTTCCCGATTCCAATCGTGTGCCGTTGTGGATGTCCAACGAATTGTGGACAAAACCGGCGCTGATATTGATTACGATGTGGAGTTCGGGCGCGGGGATGCTGATTTTCCTCGCGGCATTGAAGGGCGTGCCCCAGTCGCTGTATGAAGCGGCGGAGGTTGATGGCGCGAATCGGGTACAAAAGTTTTTCAAAATCACGCTGCCGATGATTTCGCCGGCGATGTTTTATAACGTCGTCATCGGTGTGATTGCGGCGCTGCAAACGTTCGAGGCGGTGTACATCCTGCAAACGCCCGAAAATGTCGAGAGTATCCAATCGGCGGCCTT
>CAZTLI010000120.1:0-12487 GCA_964614375.1 uncultured Anaerolineaceae bacterium | reverse complement strand
ATCAACGAAATAGCCCAACAGTCGATATAAACCTTGTCCGGCGGATGAACGACAGCATCATCCATCGTGGGCCAGATGGCGCTGGCTACTATCAATCCGAGCAGGTGTGTCTGGCGATGCGTCGCTTGAGTATTATCGACATCGCGGGCAGTGACCAGCCGCTTTATAACGAAAATCAGTCGGTGGCGCTGGTCTTTAACGGCGAGATATTCAACTATCAATCGCTGCGTGAATTACTCGGCGAACGCGGTCATCGCTTTCATACGGCGGGCGACGGCGAGACAGTGGCGCATCTATACGAAGATGAGGGCGCGGATGCGATTAAACGCCTGCGCGGGCAGTTCGCGATTGCGCTGTGGGACAAGGATAACCAGCGGCTGCTGCTCGCCCGTGACCGCATGGGACAGAAGCCGTTGTACTACTATGATGACGGTCAGAAGCTGATTTTTGCCAGTGAAATCAAAGCGATTCTGGCGCATCCCGACGTGCCGCGTGAATCGGCCCTGGCTGACCCGCACACATTGGCGCTGTATCTGGGTTATGGTTATGTCCCCGCGCCGAACACCGCTTTCAAAAGCATCCGTATGCTGCTGCCGGGACACATCCTCCTCGCGGACAGTGCCGGCACACGCACATTCCCCTATTGGACGCCGCCGCATCCCGCCGAAACAGGTGACGTGACGCCCGCGCGTGAGGCTGAATATGTCGAAATGGTGCGGGAGGCGCTGTCGGAGGCGGTGAAATTGCGCTTAATTGCCGATGTGCCGTTGGGCGCATTCCTCAGCGGCGGACTCGATAGCAGCCTCATTGTCGCGCTCATGAAACAGCACAGCACAGGCGCGGTCAAGACCTACAGCATCGGTTTCGCGGGCGCTGACAGCTTCGACGAAACCCCCTACGCCAGAACCGTTGCCGACTATCTCGAAACCGACCACACCGCTTTCACCGTTGCGCCGGCAATGCTGGATTTGCTGCCCAAACTGGTGTGGTATCACGACCAGCCCTTTGCCGACAGCAGCGCCATCCCGACCTATCTCGTCAGCCAATTGACACGCCAGCAGGTGACGGTGGCCTTGACAGGCGACGGTGGCGATGAACTGTTTGCGGGTTATGAACGCTTTTACGCGGCGGCGCTGGTCGATAAGCTCGGTATTGTGCCGCGTCCCGTGTGGGGAATGCTGGCGGGCGTGCTCAATCATCTGCCGGAAGGCACAGACTATTACAACCCCATCAAACGGGCGCGACGCTTCGCCCATGGCGCGAAACAACCGCTGGCATTGGCTTATTTTGATTGGGTGAGGCTATTTAGCCGCGAGATGATTGGCGAATTGACCGGGCAATCCGATGCCGCGGGTAACGATTTCGCAGGTTACATTCGCAACGGCAGTCGGCTGCCCGCTATCCTGCACGCCAATATGCAGACCTATCTGCCGGATGACCTGTTGATTAAGGCCGACCGTTGCAGCATGGCGACCTCGCTCGAAGCGCGTGCGCCCTTCCTCGACCATAAGTTGGTGGAACTGGTCGCGACAGTGCCCTTTAACCTGAAGCTCAAGGGCAGCACGACCAAATATCTGCTGAAACAGGTCGCGCGAGGGTTGCTGCCGGACGCCATCATTGACCGCAAGAAACACGGCTTTGGTGTGCCCTTGGGCGCCTGGCTGCGACAGGACAGCGCCCCCGTGCGCGACATCCTCCTGAGCAGTGAAGCGCGCGGACGTGGCCTGTTCAATATGAACGCTGTCGAACACCTCATCGCCGACCACGCCGACGGCAAACGCGATCATGGTCAGCGATTATGGGCCCTGCTGACATTGGAATGGTGGCATCGCCTGTTCATCGACGTAACCGAACCCGTGCAGCCATGACTGATTCTCCCCGTCCGATACGCATCATGCGGATTATCGCCCGTTTGAATACGGGCGGCCCCGCGATTCATGTGTCGCTGTTGACGGCAAAATTGTGCGCGCCGGAGTATGAAAGTATGCTGGTGTGTGGCAATGTGGGTGAACATGAAGGCGATATGACCTATTACGCGCAGCAGCACGGCGTCGAACCGGTCATCCTGCCGCTGTTATCGCGCGAACTGCATCCCCTGCGCGATATTTGGACGCTGTGGCAGTTGTATCGCATGATACGGACATTCAAGCCGGATGTGGTGCATACGCATACCGCCAAAGCCGGATTTGTGGGTCGGGTAGCGGCGTGGCTGGCGGGTGTCCCGGTGATTGTGCATACGTTTCATGGGCATGTGTTTCGGGGTTATTTTGGGCATTTAAAAACGCGCGTATTTTTGTGGTTGGAACGTCTGACCGCGCGCATGTCCGACACCGTTATCACCCTGACCGATGGCCTGCGCCGTGAACTGGCAGAAACCTATCACGTCGCCCGCAAAACCAGAATCACGGTCTTGCCACTCGGGTTGGATTTAGATGTCTTTGCCAAAACGCCGCGCAAACAGGGTGATTTTAGAACACAGCTAGGCATTCCAACCGATGCGCCCCTCATTGGTATCGTCGGACGACTCGTGCCCGTGAAAAATCACGCCCTGTTTTTACAGGCGGCGGACAAAATCCGCCAAACGCTGCCGGATGCCCACTTTGTGATTGTGGGTGATGGTGAACTGCGCGCCGAACTTGAAGCGCAGGTGGAAACATTGGGCATGGGCGGTTGTGTGCATTTCACGGGCTGGCAGCGGGATGTCGCGCCGATTTATGGCGATATGGATGTCAACGTCATCAGCAGCTTGAACGAAGGCACGCCTGTATCCGTCATCGAATCGCTGGCGGCGGGCTGTCCGGTGGTGACGACAGCCGTTGGCGGTCTGCCTGATTTACTCGACCAGGGCGCGTTTGGCACCCTCGTGCCGTCGCAGGATGTCGATGCGCTGGCAGCGGCGATTCTGAATACGCTGGCGAATCCGCCCGCTGTCACACCCGCACAAACGGCGATGATTGACCGTTATGGGATAGACCGCCTCGTCCGCGACCTCGATAGCCTGTATCATGGCCTGCTGGCGAAAAAACGGGCGACATGATCGGAAAGGCCAGAGGTCGGCATGTCTGTCGCTTCGGGCATGAAGTCCGTTTCCCACAATACCAGCGTATGATCGCGCGAGGCCGTAACGATGTGCCCGTCGGGGCTGATGTCGAGGCTGGTCAGCCAATTGTTATGGGCAAGAATGCGATTGACCACGTCGCCGGTCTCCACATCCCAGACCATCATCACGCCCTCACTGTCACCAGCGACGATTTGCGACCCATCCGGGCTGAAGGCCACATCGTATACCCACCGATAAATACACGCACCTTGTCCTGGGCATGGATGACGGACAGGTTTACTAACATGATGAAGCTGATGAGGACTGTCCGGTTGATCATCTTCCCTATACGCATACCATATCTCGCGCACTGTATGTCGCATTGAGAGTATGGAGGTGATGTAAGCGCCTCACAAGTGCCCGGCAGTGATGAGGACTGAGAAAACGGGCGTGCCAGGTCAGAGGCCAACGACTGGGAGTAGTGCCTTAGACCCTTTGCGCCCTTTTCATCACTTTAGGGGATTGTTTGTCATGGTTAACTCTGTCGGCATCGGCGGGGGATGGGCTATAATCGGGCACGCTGATGACCCCATGTATAGCAGGAGAGGATGACGCACAGTGGCAGTAACCATACGAATCGAAGACATCGCCAACTATGACGGGCAAGAAGTGACCGTGCGCGGTTGGGTGTATAACAAGACGGGCAAAGGCAAGCTGCATTTTATCCAACTGCGCGATGGCACGGGGATTGTGCAGTGTGTGGCCTTCAAGAAAGATATGTCCGAAGCGGATTTTGAAGCGGCGAACACCCTCACGCAGGAATCGTCCATCATCATCACGGGCATAGTCCGCGCGGATGAACGCGCCCCCGGCACACCCGGCGGTTATGAAATCGGTGCGTCGAACATTCAAGTGTTGCAAATCACACACGACTATCCCATCACACCCAAAGAACACGGCACCGAATTTTTGATGGATCAGCGCCATTTGTGGGTGCGGTCACGGCGGCAGTGGGCGATTCTGCGGATTCGGGCGACGATTGTCAATGCGCTGCGAAACTGGTTGGACGACAATGGCTTTTTGCTGGTCGATACGCCAATTATCACGCCCGCAGCCGGTGAAGAAACGACCACCCTGTTTGAAGTCGATTATTTTGGTGAACCCGCTTTCCTCGCCCAGACCGGACAGCTTTATAACGAAGCAAACATCGGGTCATTCGGGCGGGTCTACTGCTTTGGCCCCACCTTCCGCGCCGAAAAATCCAAAACACGGCGGCATCTCATCGAATTCTGGATGCTAGAGCCGGAAATGGCCTTTTATTCGTTGGAAGACATGATGGACATGGAAGAGCAGCTGCTGTCGTCTGTCGTGGCGAACGTGCTGGATAAACACCGTGTCGAACTGGACATCCTCGAACGCGACCTCAGCCGTCTGGAGGCGATTACAGCCCCATTCGCGCGTATCAGCTATGATGAGGCCGTCGAACGCCTGCAAAAGCTGCATGCCGAAACCGACGACCCCGAACAAAAAGACCTGCTCAAAATCACATGGGGCGAGGACTTCGGCAGTCCGCATGAAACCGCAGTGGCGGAAATGTTTGATAAACCCGTGTTCGTCTATCACTATCCGTCGGCGGTCAAAGCCTTTTACATGCAGCCTGTCGAGGGTCGCGCGGAAGTCTGTCGCAGTGTCGATTTACTCGCGCCGGAAGGTTATGGCGAAATCACCGGCGGCAGCGAACGCATCTATGACCTCGACCTGATGGAACAGCGTGTGGCAGCTATCGGCATCCCGCGTGAAGCCTATGACTGGTATCTGAGCCTGCGGAAGTTCGGGACTGTGCCCCATGCCGGATTTGGTCTGGGGTTAGAACGTACTGTCGCGTGGATTTGTGGGCTGCCGCACGTCCGCGAGACCATTCCCTATGCCCGCATGTTAAATCGCAAATATCCATAGGTCGTAACCTGTCATAAGGGCGCGTCATGGTCGCACATCGTTCACTGCCGACGCCCTCAGCCAATCCTTGACTGTCTTAGGCGGGCTGGTATAATGCTCTTTCCCGGCCCTGTAGCTCAATTGGCAGAGCAAGCGACTCTTAATCGTTAGGTTGTAGGTTCGAGTCCTACCAGGGTCACTTCTTGTGATGTGAAATGAACCAGTATCTATGATGCTGGTTTTTTTCGTTCCAGCAGATGAACCTGTGCCTCGCTTGCCGTTCTGCCCACCCTTTGCCAGAGTGTCGAGGTAATTGAACGGCGGCTTCAGCTCGATGCGGATGATCCTACCCTCCGGATTAATGATAATCCGTTTGACCATCTGTTTCAGTATATCACGTTGTCGTTGTGCTGTGTGTTCTGAATAACGATCTGCGATTTCAGAAATGACTGCAAGTGCTGCATCCAGATTGTCCACCACATCGCCACTTTCCTTGTTCATCAAATCAATTGCGGCAGTAATGCGCTGACGTTCGTCCTCATATTCGCGTGATAACTGCTCGAAAATCTGTGGACGCATTCCATGTTCAGTGAATGCTCGCCAGAGATTGAGTTCTTTTTCTTCCAGTTTCTTGATGGCGGTTTGCAGTGCCTGTGATTCGCGCTGGCGGTTGTTGGTGTATTTGCTCATGTCTGCCAGATAGACTTTGCGAATTTCAGGAATCAACTCGGGATCGACCTGAATTGCCTGCAAATGTTCTGGAATCTGTTCATCGACCTTCCAGCATAGGAAGTTCTGATTGCTGGACTGAATACAATAGTATGAAACGCCACCACGAGCGCGATTGGCATTGGGTCTACCACAACTGAGTTTGCGGATTTTGCCATCTGCTTGCTGAAGATAGACCAGTCCTTGCAACAAATAGAAGTAACGTTTGTTGGGTGTAGGCATGTGACTGCGTTTCGCCAGAATCGCCAGCCCTTGCTCAAATTCTTCTGTGCTGACAATTGGCTCCCATTCTGCTTTGACGGTCTTCGGTGGGATATTTGCCCAATCGTTATCGACCACAACCCATCCAGCATAATGCCAGTTATGAAAAACCCGTGATAATTGCTGAATATATGCAGTGCGCTCACCATGTTGATTGACATTCACAAAGGGTTTGCCATTCCGCAGACGATAACCCCGTTCGTACATCTTCTCGCAGATTTCAGCCAAAGTGTAGCGGTCAGTCAGCAATAAGTCCCAGGCATAACGCCATATCTTCGCCTGCTCTGGGTCAATTTCTACCCAGCGTTTATACTTGCCATGACGATGACGTTCTTCTTGACTGAGATGCTCAATTTCAGAGAGCTTCATTTCACGATTTACATAGCCATCCGGTGCTGCCCAGGGCCAACCACCCTTGAGTAACTTGGAGAGCATCCCATTGGTGCAGCGTTTGGCGATGACTGCCGCTTCCCGTTTCGCCATACCAAAGAGAATATTGAGGTAGAGGCGATCATCCATATCAGCAGGATCAAGTTCAGGATGACCTGCAAAACGCACGATAATCCCCAATTGTGTTAGCTCATCAATCGCACGTAGGGCTTCCACATCATCACGACCAAAGCGATCCGGTACAGACGCAAAGACATGCGAGAATTCGCCTTTCCGGGCATCGGTCAACATTTGCTGATAACTCTTGCGATCAGCCGATGTACCCGTAAAGTTGTCGATATATTCACCCAGATCAGGTAAATCAGGATAGGCAACCAGCAAACGCTCAATATCGCGGCGTTGACCATTCTGTGAACGTTCCGGTGCTTGAGCATCTTCGGTACTGGTTCGCAGGTATTTCACATATCCGGGTTTGGTGGTGATGCGCTTTTTCCGTCGTGCCATGCTTCTTCCTTTGAGTCTATTTCATCACTTTACAGCAGATTGTTGTTCCTGTGTTTTTTCGTCGTTTGTAGGCTGATTGTCGGCAGATTTTTCGGCACTGCGCTTTGCCAGCAGTTCGGCGACGGTCATCACACGTTCCAGCATCTGACCGACGTTTTCAGCGTTTGATTTGTCGTGTTTGTCACTCACACGAAGTCCTCCTTGCGTGATCATTTTCGATAGCGTACCCCGAAAATACGAACAGGTGTGCGTCGATATGTACGTAGTGCTCGTCGAAATCGACGAAAACCATGTCAAATTTTCAACCAAGCGTAATTTGTCGTAATACGAGCTTTTTACGCCACTGATTTCACGATAACACAGGGAGGAGGTCAGAGGACTGAAATTTTTCCGTATGGAGCTAGTAGTTTTTCAGAAATGAGGAGCAGTTTTTCGGGAAAGATTTTTGCAGAAAACAAAGGCATTCCGATTTCAGGTATAATAAGCGTAGAATACAGCAAAAGATGGATGATAACGATGATTTCAAACGAACTGCTTGAGGAACTTCAAAAACTCAATCGTACAGATAAACTGCGCGTTATACAGATACTTGCCGATGATCTAGCATCCGAAGAAGATACATATTTTACCCTCGGCGCGACATACGAGATTCTCACGCCTTATAGTAACGAAGCCGCTGCCGAAACCTTGCTCAAGATGCTTGGTGAATCGCAAAAAATATAAGGCTGGCGATATATACACCAGCCATTATGAAACCTATGGAATCAAAATGAGGCTGCTTGGCCGTAGGCAGCCTCAATGCGTTTCAAGCATTTCTTTCGATAGTAGAAGATCATCATAATGCTGTCACCCACAGACGAAGCTCCGAGGGTTTAGGATAATTGTGCGGCAATGACTGAACAGAAAACGACAACTCCGGAGCATTTGCCAACGGTATATCCATAATGTCTTTTTCAACACACATCTTAATAGCTAGTTTCAAGTACCTGCGAATTAAAAGCAGGGGAGGAAATTCTGATCTGGTATTGTACCAATCCAGTATATCAGTATTGCCTTTAGCACTGTTACAGGAACGACAAGCCCAGACCATATTATCTGCCTCATCAGAGCCGCCCTTAGATTTCGGAATAAGATGGTCAATTGATAGCTGGTTTTGTTCACCGCAATAGCAACATCCCTGTGGCAAAATCATTTTCAGGCGTTCATCATCTGCTATCGTACCGATCGACATTGATTGGTTCATAAGCCCTTTATAGAGCCTGCTACGAATAATGAAATGGGTCTGGTTATATTTGGGGGATTGAGCTTTGACAGCCGCATGAGCCATTGCAAGATTAGCATAACACCAATAAAGACTTTCCCCAATTGTAGTGATGTCTGGCATAATTGATCCTGTCTCTCATTATCGAGTAAATTATAGCCCTGAAAATTTGTATAGGCTTTGAAAGCCTGAATACTCTCAATTAATAAATGTCCAAGTACAAGAAACTCTGAGCCTTCTTGTTCAAGAGATGTGTCTAATCGCGCCATATGCATTTCTCCATATTTGTTTGTTCCTCAAAATTGATAGCCTTGCCCCATCCAGTAATGCCAGTCTCCAACCGCTTCCGTAGTTGATTCATCTGCATCTATTGGTTGAATCTGTGCAAGCGGTACAGCTAATCGGCGATCCATGAAACGAATGATAACAAACATTTCATGCAGACAATCATCTTGATCTGCCATATTCATGACTTCGACGATTTCACCCAGTTTGAGCGGAGAAATAGTACGTTCATTGACGCATTTTGCCTTAAAAGGAAATGTCAGGTTATCCTCCAGATGACAATGCCAGCTTGCGGCTAACTCATATTCCCCATAGCAATCCACGATGATTTCGTTTTGAATTCGATCTTCGCGTTCCTGATCTTTATCAGACGGCATATTTTATTCTTCCTTTCGCGTTATAACCCGGCTTTCTTCAACTCATCTTTGAGCGCACGTAAGGATTTGAACTCCGTGCGGATGTCAGTGATGAGTTGTTCCCATGTTTCGATTTCATCTAACTGATCGTACATTTTCTGAACTGTCGCCAACAAACTAGCGGCAACCGCGTACTGATCACGATTACGATTAGCAATCGCTTTTCTCGCGTATTTGATATAGACAGGAATTGCCCGTTCTGGCAAGAGATGGTGTGTTGCTTGAGCAACTGTAAAATCTAGTGGTCGTCCATAAGCAAAAGTTGATTCTGCTTTCGGCAAGGTTTCCCATGCTAAATCCCACTCTTCATCATAAAGATAGATGCGCGTCAATAACTCATAATTTTCAGATACCTGAAGGTCACGAATAAGCTGCGGGCGCAGGTTTTCCCATTGATTCAGTACCTGAGCAGTGGTTTTCAGCTCTCCATAAACCTGAATGTTGGGACGTTCCTGTATCTGCCGCTTCTGCCACCGGAGTGAGCCTTCTTTGTTGTCGCTGGCTTTGTAACGATCCAGCAACCATTCTGTCAATTCATAACTGTACTCTTTTGCCAGAATTTCCTCAGCGACCTGTTGAGCCTGTGTATCGTGATTATGTTCGATCAGCAGATTCAGGGCATGTGTCCATTCGTAAGCAGTATTCATTTCCTGCTTGATAACACCGATGGCTTCATCGGGACGCTTCATCTCCAGCAACTTGTTCACGAGCAAGTGATACATCTCCTGTGCTCGCAGGCGTTCAAGAATGATCTCTGGATCGACTTCATCGAGCATATCCAGATCCATCAGGAAGCCGTTGTATATCTCAGCCGCCCAATCACTATGCCGTCTGTTAAGTCTTTGATCTCGCGCTTGTTCAGTCAGTTTGCGAATTTCGGGGATGTCCTCGCGTCGGATGTGTTTCAGAATAATCGCTGGTGCTTCATCACCGATACCAATCCCGCCAAAATTTATATCCCAGATAAAGACACCCAGCAGGGCATCGAAGATCGCACGACGTTCATTATCGTTGTCGATAACATTGGACTGCTTGAGGCATCTGTCTAATGCTGAAATTGCCATGTCAATGCTCATGCCCAATTCACCATCTTCGTCGTGGTAATAGCTCTCGTCAAGATCAGCGAATTCTTCCAGAATCGTGCGGTACACAGCAGAGGCGCTGAGCCAATCGCCACGTTCTGCCAGACGATCTGCTACCGAAGAAACCTGATCAACCTTGTGAATCATGGGATCGCCTCGATAGTCATAATAATCATCATAACTGGTGAAGGCATCGCGCAATTCCTGGCGGAATGACAGTGTATCAAGCGGAATCATGCCCGTGGCGATTTCATTGGGTGTTGGGTGATCCACGATGTCTTGTAGGTCAGGATGGCGGTTGACCATCAGCATGATGATGTCTACCAAATCTTCTTTGTTGCGTGACATCAGTGCGGTTTGCATTGTCTGACGTTCTTCAAATCGGTCAGGCTCATTCACATAGGTGAGCAACAAGGCGACGATGTGCTTGCAATCGCCACCCCAATCGTATTCGCAATTACAACCTGTGGCGGTGATTTCTGAACCGTTGAACTTTACCCATACCCGATAAGGTTCGGGATATGAGCCTCTGCACCGCGCTTCAATTTCGTCACCGCGTCGGACAGTTTGTGAGATTGAGTCATCGTTATAAAGTGACTTGCCGCGCGAAAAGCTCTGGCTGGTAGCACGGGATTGAATCTGTTTTTGTGTAATTTCAGGTCTGTCGGACATAGATCATTCTTCGCTTAAAAAGTAAATTTTTCTGATTATGGCGAATGGGATAATAATTATCAACCGTCTTAACGGAGTCGCCACATTTACCGTAGTACACTATACTTTGTAGAGTTAGCTAATAGTTTTGGCTGTATGTGTAGTACAAATTGTCGCTATGCGATAGAGCTTGTAAGACATCAAACGCATGACACACAGCTTGTCGTCAGACAGAATAGGATTTTAAGCTGTGTGTGCGTTTGGTCGGTGTGGTGAACTACGCCGACACGCCAGATTGAACCACCGTGTTCAAGATGGGGTGCGTCACGTGGGCGTGGCGCATCAGCCTCACGGGCGCATGACGTGCCAGCGTTTTAGCTGGCGACACCCGCCGACGTTGAAAATGGCGTGTTGCAGACTATCGTCTTGCAGCACAACCATTATGTCAGACGGATAAGCGATTCGCGTCGGGGGTGTTCGGGTTGTCGTCCGCAGGGACTCCGCCGCGACAACCTGGTTCGCTGCAAGGCGAACCCATGTACATTGTATGGCATTGTAGGATAAGTAAGTACAGCCCGAAAGGATATAGGAGGCTGGAAGTAGCATCTCGCAAAGATGTTGCGCCACGATAATCCAAGGAAACTAATGGTACAAGAAATCAAACTACCACCACATGCCTCATCGCTAATTCAATCTATGCGTGATATTGGTTATTCGCTTGAAACGGCAATTGCTGATCTGATCGACAATAGTATTACTGCTAATTCACGTAATATCGGGATTTTTCTTGACGTTGTTGATACATTGGATCCATGTCTGGCAATTGTTGATGACGGTGCAGGTATGACAGAAGCTGAACTATTAGAAGCGATGCGCCCTGGATCGCGTAATCCACGAGAGGAACGGGATAAAAATGATCTCGGACGCTTTGGACTTGGATTGAAAACCGCATCTTTTTCTCAATGCAAATCACTTACAGTAGTCAGTCGAAAGAATGGTAGCATTTTTGGCGCAAAATGGGATCTTGACCTGATAAGCATTCGAAATGAATGGATTGTAACCATATTATCCGACGATGAGTTTGCTAACCTCGCTTTCATCGAGAAGTTGCCTGAACAAGGAACTTACGTTTTGTGGGAAAAACTTGACCGCCTTATTGAAAAAGATGGCAATGATATTTCGGATCATGTTTACGAAAAATTCGCAGTTGTTAGAAGTCATCTCGCACTGGTTTTTCATCGGTACATCTCAGGAACATATAATCGAAAAAAACTAGCCATTGAGATTAATGGTGATCCTATTGAGGCATTTGATCCTTTTTGCGTTTCCAATAAGGCGACTCAACTACTACCAGAGGAAATTGTCCGGATTGAGGGACATGAGGTCAAAATTCAACCATATATTTTGCCGCATCATAGCAAGTTGACAAAAAAAGAGTACGATTTTTACCGGACACGGGGCGACTTTGTAAGTAATCAGGGTGCTTATATATATAGAAACGGAAGACTCATGGCATGGGGAGACTGGTTCAGGCTAGTTTCTAAAAGCGAAGCAACAAAGCTAGCCCGTGTTCAAATTGATTTCTCGAATATGTTAGATGAATACTGGACAATCGATATAAAGAAATCACGAGCACATCCTCCCTATGAAGTACGTGAGAAACTCAAACATATCATCAATAAAATTGCAGATCAAAGCAAAAGGGTTCATATTGGACGTGGCAATCGTCTATTTGAGGAGCATGACACACCTTTATGGGTGCGCTATTCGGATAGACCACGAATCCGATACGAGGTGAATCGTGATCACCCACTTGTCACCGGACTCAAAAATTTGCTCGATGACAATAATCATTCAGTGCTTGAGGATATTTTATCAGTTATCGAAAGTTCTATTCCACTCGAGGCAATCTATGCTGACTATGCATCGAAAC
>CAZTLI010000119.1:0-12575 GCA_964614375.1 uncultured Anaerolineaceae bacterium | reverse complement strand
CAAACGGTTCGGGATAGGTCGGGATGCCATCCGGGAAACCCGTTTCGTCCAATGGCACAGTCACCTGACCGCCTGCGGGCACATGGACAGACGCGCCATTGGCAGTGACCACACCTTCGCCTGCCAGCACGCTGATTACGAAATTGCCGCCCGGTTCGGCTTGCATAAATGCCGTAGAACCGAGTGTGATTTGAATGTCATTGGCGACGAGGTTGACTTCGCCAGCGCCGTCGGGAGTCTGGATGAGGATACCGCTGGCGGGCGCTTCGACACATTGGGCAGCGCCAATGCCACTACGGAAGTAAAACGCTTGCATATCGCCATAACCTGCGTCGGCACTATCGACGCCGCCCGCGTTGGTGATTTCGACATCGCCAAACAGCAGCATCGTCACATTTTCACCGGGCAGCGTTTCGGGCAGATTGGCCTGAAGCCGCAGCAGCGCCACGCCCCACGTATTGGCAGCGACATCCATTTCGCTGAGGGTGATGCTGGCGATTTCGGCAACGCTGGTGATGTCGCCCGGCTGCTCGAATTGGAATTCGGTCACGCCTTCACGCGGCTCGGCAGTCAGCGCCAGATTAGCATAACAGGCTTCGTTGCGGCCTGTACCAGCGCACAAATCCTCGACAGCTTCCAGCGCCGCTTCGACAATCGCCGGGCAAGTTCCGTCCTGCGCGATGACAGTAATGGTGAGAATGAGCATACATACACTGAGAAATACTAGACGGGACAACCATAACATGATTCTAGCCTTTGTCATTTCAACATAACGATGGACATTACCCGTTATACCGCATATTCGCGCGGCCTGCTGGTGCAGCTTATCAAAATGGCATAAAAACAGCCCCGTACAGGACGAGGCTGCTGGATGTATCGACTGGATATGACTGCGCTTATTGCGATTCGGCGTGGGCTTCGTTGGCGGCGACGGTCAAGGCTTCAACCACTTCCATCACATCCATCTCATTCACAGTCACATTCGCCATCGCTTCGCTGATAAGACCGCGTACTGTACCGTAGGATGCGGTGTTGGGCGAGGTATAGACGCGGATTTCAGGATCGTTGAAGATATTGATGACGCCAGCCAGAATCGGGTTGTCGTCCAGAATGGAGTCATACACATTGACCGATGCTGCCGTATTCATCGACAGGTAGCCCGTGTTCGTGCTCCACAGGAACTGCGATTCTTCGCGGGTGAGGAATTGCAGGAACAACCAGCTTGCGAGATTCTGTTCGGCAGTGCCTTGCAGCACCATGATGCCGGGGCTGAACAGGTTGATGGAACGGTTACCTTCTGTCCAGGGTGTGGTGGTCAGGTGCCATTCAGCTTCTATGCCACTGGCCTCGAAACCAGCTTCAATGAAAGGTGCGCCCGCGATGCTCCCCAGCGCCATCGGGTTGATGCCCAGCGCGAAGTCGTCGGTGTTACCGAAACGGGTATCAGGGATATAGGAACAACCACTCGTCCACAATTCCTGATAGAACGTGAAGGCATTGACAGAGGCTTCGGTAGTGAAGTCATAGGTGTTGGTCACGGGATCAAACATCGTGCCACCATAGCTGGCAAGATACGTTTCCCAGTTGCTGGCATCGGTCTTGATGGGATAACCACGCACTTCCACGCCTTCCGCACCGGTCAGGTCAGAATTAGCGGCGGCACATGAAATCGCCATAAAGTCCTCGAATGTTTCAGCCGGACCATCGAAACCGAGTTCAGCCAACATTGTCGTATTGACTGCTAACAGTGTACCTGATACCTGGTTAGGCCAGGCCAACATCGCGCCATTGAAGGGTTCATATTCGAAAATATTCATCGCGATGATACCCATGTTGAGATTGGCACGTTCTTCATCACTGAAACCCCATGTTTCGTCGTTAAAGTAGGGATTCAAGTCCACAACAACGCCATCCAGCGCATAGCTAGCGGCATCATTCTGGAAACCAGCGACCATATTCGGCATCTCACCAGAGATAATCGCGCCGTTCATCAGGTCACGAATTTCGGTATAGTTCCCCTGGAAACGGGCCTCGACTGTGATACCCCATTCGTTAGTCGTATTAAATTCTTCCACCAGCGCCGCAATGGTATCGCCCTGTGCGCTACCTTCACTGTACTGATGCCAGTAGACCACAGTTACGCCGGACGGATCGACATCACCCAGGGATGCGTCTTGACCGACTGCGACGCTCGTACCGAGTACGACCATGCAGACGAGTACACATAAAATGAATAACTTTTTCATGGAATTGCTATCTCCTTTAATCCAAACATCGTCTGGTCGGCAAACGGCAGTGTTCCCCATACCGTGCCGATTACTGTAATTAAACACCGCAGGGGAATGCGGTGCTGGGGACAAAATCCATTAGCCCTTCGAGCCAGAGAAGGTGAAGCCTTCGGTAAATTGGCGTTGGGCGACAAAATAGAGTATCAAAATCGGCAGAATCATCATGACGGACGCCGCCATTTGCAAATGAAATTGACCGGGTTCGTCCTGCGTGATGAATTTGGTCAAACCCGCCGCGACAGGACGCCAGTCATCGCTCTGCACGACCATCAAAGGCCAGATGAGGGCATTCCACGACCCGATAAACGAGAACACGACAACGGTGGTGATCGGCGCTTTTGAAAGGGGCATGACGACGCTGAACAAAAAGCGCATGTGCCCCGCGCCGTCAATCCGCGCCGCGTCCCATAAATCTTCGGGGATTTGCGCGAAGAACTGCCGCAGCAAGAAGATGGTGAAAGCCGAAGCCCAGAACGGCACAGTCAGCGCAGGCCAATTGTCCATCCAGGCACATCCCGTGCCACAGATGCTCTCGCCCAATCGCCCGATCCAGACGACGGTCAGCAAATTGGGCGCAATATTGACAATTTCAGGAATCATCATCGTCGCCAGCATCAACGCGAACAGGAAATTCTTGCCATAAAATTCCATCCGCGCGAAGGCATAGGCCGCCGGGATACAAAACGCCAGCGTCCCGGCAATGCTGATGATGGTGATGCGGGTGCTGTTCCACATATACTGCGCGAAATTGGCGATGCTCCACGCATTGCTATAATTGGCGACGACCTGTTCAAATAATGCGTCGAAACGCCCTTCCGTTAACGGGCGCGGAATCAAGTTCCCCGCCACAATCTGCCCGATGTCCATCGCCGACGTACTGACCATCCATAAAAAGGGCAAAATCGCCACAGCCGCACCCACCAGCAAGATAAAATAGACCAGCATCTTGCCCCAGGGGAAGGGTGTACGCGGGCGTTCGACAGCCTTTGCCGCCGGGGCGGTTTGTGCCAGGTCGAGATGGTGTGCGGTCTCAGCCATAGAAAACTCTCCGTCCCATATAACGATTTTGGAAGAGCGTCAGCGCCAGAATCACCGCGAATAACACAAACGACATCGCCGACCCATACCCGTACTGCGTTTCGGTTCGCAGCGTGTCGAAGATGTAAATGCTCGCCGTTTCGACGGCATTAGAAGCCGCTGGCGAACGCATAATATAAATTTGCGCGAAAGCCTTGAACGTGCCAATCACGGCGATAATCGACAGAAAGAAGGTCGTCGGTGACAGCAGCGGGAAGGTGATATGGCGGAATTCATGCCAGCGATTCGCGCCGTCGATGCGCGCCACTTCATATAGTTCGCCGGGAATATTGCCCAGACCAGCCAGGAAAATCACCGCCGAATAACCAATATACGTCCACATCGAATAGAAAATGATAGATAGCAGCGCCAGACTCGGCCCCGCTAACCAACCGCCCAGTACCGCGCTCGATTGCGCCACATTGCCGACGGCTTCCGGGAACAACAGTTGGGCGATGCCGCGCGGTTCAAGCAGCCATCGCTGTGCCTCGATACCCAATGTGCCAATGAATTGATTCACAGGCGAGGTATCGTTGTGCGAGAACAAAATGCGGAATACGGCAGATGTCGCCACGAAGGGCATGATATAGGGCATGAAATAAATCAGGCGGAAGATGCTGCGGCCTTTGATATTCTGGAACAGCATATAGGCCAGAACCATGCCGACAATCAATTGCACGGGCACCGCCGTGAACGAGAAAAAGACCGTGTTGCGGAATCCGTTCCACAATTCATCATCGGCATTGGCAATCATCTGTGGCAGTTCGGCAATCAGCAAATAGCCCCCCAACAGCAAGCCAATGGCGGCGCAGGACTGCATGAAGAAGCGGACAGTGTTTTGCTGTGCTGTGCCCTGCCGCCAGACCAAAAAGCCCGCCACAATCAAGGCCACGCCCAGCGTCGTCAACTGAATTTGCGCCCAGAAGGGCAAGCGTGCCGCATACGCTTCAGCATCGGTGAGGGTGGCCTGCGCGCGTTCGAAGTCGCGTGTGCGGCGGTCGCGGGCGGCGGTATCGGTTTCGGGGATTTCGGCGAGTACGCCTTCGAGCGTCGTGACCTGTTCCTGGGCGGTGACGACGGCGGCCTGGGCGCGGTCTACGGCTTCATTGATTTCGTTAAATGTCAGTTCAAAGATGAAAAATGCACCCGCGATGAAGGTAAAGGCCATCGTCGCCCGCAGCAGCACGGACATATCGAACGAAATTAAGCGGCCTGTACCGCGTTTGCCGCGTTCCAGTCGGCGTCCGGTCAGGTCGGTATCGCGGCGTAAACCGCGCCAGAACGCCCAACTGACCACGCCCGCCAGCAGCGCCGCACCCAGCATCACATTCCCGGCTTGATACACCCCTTCAAAACGGAAGCTGGCGAAAAATTCGCCCACGAACAATTCACGGCTCAATTCCTGCCCGCGTATCCGCACCGGGACATCCAGCACCACTGGCAGCAGCATGAAAAAGTAACGAATAAACAGGATGACGGCGGCGGCATTGACCAGGCCGGGGATGATGAACAGGCGCGTCTCGATTTCGTCATTTTTCGCCGCATTGCGCCAGAGTCGATACAGGGACACTATGGCATAAATCACCATGCCGAGCGCAATCCATGTGAACACGACATAGGCAAAGTCGCCCAGCGCCCGTTGATAGTTATCGAGGCCGCGATATTCTTCCGGGAAGCGCCGCCAGCGGAACAGACTCACATAGACGGCAAACCCTACCGGGAAGATATGGAACAAAAACAACACAATCCCGGCAGGCAGCAAAAAAAGATACGCCGTGAGATTTTCAAGGATACGGCGTCCGCGCTTGGTATCAAAAAAACGAGCGGGTGGGGGTTGTTGGGTAATTGTCGCCATGTGACCTTACTTTACACCTCACTCAACGGCGGGCATTGTAACGTATCATGGCAAAGCAGGAAAGCAACCAGTAACGTTTTGGTAAACATTTCAACAAACTTTAATCTACTTAACGTTGATTCAATCTATAAGCTGCCCTCCTGTTGAATCCAACAACTAGAGAGCATTAGAGTGTACCGCATTCATGTTCATCGTGCAAAAACTCAAAATTCTCGCGGTAAGGGGTATCGTCACGATTACCGGGCAAATCGGCTTTTATCGGCGTGTGTTTTGAACGGCTACGACTACCCAATCGGGGACGTATCGCGGATTTGCAGCGAGTCGAAGTCGATAGTGCCGTTGTCTACACCGAGCGCGATAGTCCCGCCGAGGATGGTCGCGCCGTCTATCGCCGCCACGAACTGCCCATTGACGAAGAACGCCAACCGATCATTGAGCGTGATGATCGTGACGTTAATCCATTCGGGCAAGCTGCTGCCTGTCGCCAGGGGCGCTGCGCCTTGATGGACGAGGGTGCGGTCATTGGGCGCTATGGTACGCACGACGACGGTGGTCTCGCCGCTGCCGTCGCGCACCAATTCCAGGCGATACCCATTGACATCTGCCCCGGTGAGGGAGGGTGTAGTCCGTACACCGATCCATCCCGTCCCGCTATTTTCCGGGAAGCGCATATCGACAGTCACAAAAATGTCGGTTGAATCGTTGAAGTTGACGGTATCGCGCCCTTCACCAAAGATGCCGCGCCCAATCACATCGCGGAAGATGCGCCATGTCGGTTGTCCGGTGTGAATAATCCGCAGGAACTGCTGATGCGTGGCGACGGCTGGGTCGTTCATGAAATCGCCATGGGCATTCGTGCCACCCTGCCACCAATCATCGGTGCGGAAGGGGTCGTCGAAGGCTTCGGTCAGGTCGCTGCGGAGTTCGAGTATCAGGCGACCTTCGACCTCGGCCTGCACTGCATAGGCCCAATCTGCCCCGGCGGTGCTGCTGGCGGCAGACCGTGTAATCAGGCAGTCGTCGATCCGCACAATGTCCGAGCGATTGCGACTGGTTTCAAAGTGCAGTGTGCCCGCGCCGGGTGGTTCGGGAATTTGTTGATCGAGGCGAATCACACCATCCAGCGACAGAATCAGACGGTCTTCGATGAACGAAATGACCAGATTCTGCCAGCGTCCGCGCGTGTAATTGCCCTGCGCCCGCCATTGATTAATCGTCTCGCCCAGTGCGTCCAGATGGAAGACGGTCATATTGCCACCGTTGAAGTCGAACATCATCGCGCCACCCGGCGTCTCGCGCAGATAGATTTGATAACCACCCTGCTCACTATATATCTGGCAGTTGAGCGTCACATCGCGGATGGGTGTGATAGTGGGTGTGACCGAGACCGTATCTTGCATCCGAATATACTGGTTACCATCGCTTTCGCGCCCGATGGTCGATAAGGTGGTGCTGGTTGTGCCCCATGTTGCGGGAATTGAACCGCCGCCTTCAAAATGTTCGCTGGCGGGTTCGGCGCGCTGGATGATGATGTTATCAAAACGCACGGCACGAAAGGCGTTGTTGGTCTGGATGAACATTTGCCCGGTGCGTAACTGCGGGGAATAGGGGTCTTCCTGTTCGATAATCAGCAAATTGTCCAGATAGACCGAGATACGCACACCTTCGACCCAGATGGTGATGGTATGCCATGAGTTGGTGGTGACATTGGCGCTCACCTGGGCGATGCGAATTTCGGTATCGGGATTGAACGGGTTAATATCGTTGGCGTTTCGCATCAACTTCACCAGACCGGGACGCACATCCAGCACGTTGTAGCCCTGTGCCGGGTCATAGCGAAAGACGAAACGTGTGCCTTCGTTGGCTTCCATGTTGAAGCTGTAACTGATGACAAAATCCGTCGCGCTCGATTCTGTCCATTCCGGTTCTTCTAAACCGAGTATGACCAGCGGTTCATTGAGCCGCGCCTGCCCCCGCAGCAGATTCTGCCCGCCTTCGTTGACCACTTCCCACGATGACGCATTATATTCCCAGCCATCCAGGGCATCCGGCGCTTCAAAATCCGCGACATATGGCAAGCGTCCGACAGGTGGTGGCGGCGGTGTGGGTGACGGTGTGAAGGTCGATGTGGGGGTATCGGACGGTGTGAAGGTCGGCAGTGGTGACGGGGTAATCGTCGCTGTATCGGTCGCCGTCGGCGTGTCGGTTGCGGTCGGTGTATCGGTTGCGGTGGGCAAATCCGTTGCGGTGGGTGTATCCGTCGCTGTCGGCGTATCGGTCGGTGATGGCGTATCGGTTGCCGTCGGCGTATAGGTATTTGTCGGTGTATCGGTCGCTGTCGGGGTGGGCGTCGCCGTAGGTGTGGGCGTGCGCGTTGGCGTCGGTGTCGCCGTATTGGTGGGCGTATCTGTCGGCGCGAGAGCCACTTGCAGCACATCGGGACTGCCGAGGAAGCGCACGAACGTATTCGACGCCACAATCCAGCCCCGACGACCATCCGGCAAAATCACCTGATACCAACCGCCATCCTCGTTGATGCCCAGAATCTCGACAATTTCATTCGCTTCGAGTGTCGTAATCTCCGGGAAGCGAACACCCGGCCCCAACCGCACGGTAATGTCCCGGCGCGCCTCGGCAATGGGTGTCGAGGGGACGGTAGGCGTGCGTGTTGGCGTATCGGTATTGGTTGGACGGGGGGTATCTGTCGCGGTGGGCGTGCGCGTATCGGTGGGCGAAGGCCCTTCTGTCGGTGTGAGGGTATCCGTTGGCGTCAGGGTATCGGTATCGACTGCCTGGGCGACGGCGGTTTGCGTCGCCGCGGTATCGACCCCACCACCGCCCGACGCCAGCACAATGATGATAATGACTGCGATAACGGCCACAATCCCGCCGACATACCACATAGTGCGCGAACCGCCGCCTGGAAGCTGCGCGATGGGTTGGCCTGTGGGCGTGAGCACGGTCGGCAGGTCGTCCAATGCGCCCGATTTGCCGCGTGAGGCTTCGAACGCCGCCATTGTCGAACTGATAACGTCTTTCTTTTCCGAGCGCGCCGCTTCGATTGCCATCGCGGTTTTTTGCGCGGCCTCGCGCAGACTTTTGGGTATTGTCCCTATCGTACTCGTGCCGACGGCTTCGGTCAGCGAGGCGCTCAGGTCGGACGCGGTTTGATAGCGTTCGTTGGGGTCTTTTGCCATCGCTTTGGCGATAATGGCGTCAATTTCTTGCGGGATTTTGGGATTTTGTTCGCTGGCGACGGGAATCGGTGATTGGATGTGTTTGAGCACGACGCCCATCGGTGTTTCAGCCGAATAGGGCATGTTGCCCGTCACCATCTGATACAACATCACGCCCAGCGAATAAATATCGGCGCGGGCATCGACTTCCAGACCCATGCCCTGTTCAGGGGCCATATAATCGGGCGTGCCGACCGTGAGACCGGTTTTGGTCAGGCCGCTGCCGCCGCCAATCCGCGCGATACCAAAATCCGCCAGAAACGCATTCCCATCCTGATCGACCATGATGTTCGATGGCTTGATGTCGCGGTGGACGATGTTCTGGCGATGGGCATAATCTAGCGCCGTGCAAATCTGGTGCATCAGGTAGGCGATTTCTTCCAGCGGCAACGGCCCCTGATCCACAATATCTTTCAGCGTGCCGCCTTCGAGATAGCGCATGGCGATATAGGGCGGGTCGCTGGTGAAATCATAATCATAAACCGGCAGCAGATGGGGATGTTCCAGACGGGTGATGAGGCGCGCCTCGCGTTGGAAGCGTTCCAGTCCACCCGCGTCTTCGGCAATCGAACGGCTGATGACCTTGACGGCGACATAACGGTCAAGATTGGGTTGATAGGCGCGATAGACTGTCGCCATACCCCCTTTGCCAAGTTCTTCGATAATTTCGTACAGTCCGAGCCGCGTGCCGATCATAATGCTGCCCCGTTAGCGGTGAAGATGATAGGTTGCCAATGGCATATTCTAACACACGCTTACCTGCTTCGCACCCGAAATTCCGAAAAATTTCAGATGTCATAAACCAGCCTCTAATACAGCGAAATAGGGAACAAATCTACCTGCTCGACCTGTGTATAATCACGCGCAGGTTCCGTCCCCCCTACAGAGAGCGGGTTTGCCTGTGTATATTGGGCAATCGCTGCGGCATGAACTGCTATTTGCGTTGAATTTACCCTGTGCGCCCGCATTCATGCGTCCTGTGCGATTCAATAGTCTTTTAGGCCAATGGTCAGCGGCGACTTTTTCTCCGGGTGACTGCTTGCTACCAACCCCAATCAACGCCATAATTATTGAGATCATTCAACGCAGCCGAAATCGTCTCATGAGCCACATTTTCATCAGTTATAGCAAACACAACAGCGCCTATACCTATAAACTCGCGGATTATTTGCAGGCGCAGGGCTTCAATATCTGGATAGACCGCATCGGCATTGAATATGGCGTTGGCTGGTGGGATGCGATAGTCGATGGGCTGGATGGCTGTGGCGCGTTCATCGTGGTGATGACGCCCGAATCGCGCGCGTCGGATTGGGTGCAGCGGGAATTGTTCATCGCCCTGCAAGAGAAAAAGCCCGTATTTCCCCTTTTGCTCACAGGCGACAATTGGAAAGTGTTTGTGCTGACGCAGTATGCCGATGTGCGCGATGGGTCGCTGCCGGATGACGAGTTTCTCAAGCGCCTGAGTCAATGTGTGACGCAGCACCCTGTCGGCAGGGATAAATCAACCATCACGTCAGAACAGCAGACCATCGAAGCTGCTGCGTTAACGGACTCATTTGATGTGGACAGCGCCATTGCCGATTTCAACCGGGCGTTTCGGGCGCAAAATTGGTCGGAGGCGCTCAATATTCTCGGACGCATCCGCGCATCGGGCGCAGACCCGACCCCATTCGACCCCGATGACTCCGAGAAACGGGTGCAGGCGGTGATTGAACTGGAAAAGAATAAGCGCGAACAGACCCAATACACTGCCGAGCGCGATAAACAATACGCGCAAATCGTCGCCATGCAGCACCATGACGACGCGCATCAGGTGTGGGCGCGCCTGCAAAAATTCTGGCAAACCTTCCCACACTATGACCCGCAGTATATCGCGCGCAAGGTGCGCGCCCAATTGGATCGTCCGCGCAGCAGCAGTGTTTTGCCCGCGCCCTTCGATTGGATTGCGCTCGTCGGCGAAGGCTACAGTATCGCCAAATACCCGATTACCAATGCCCAATTTGACCTGTTCATCGCAGCAGGGGGTTATCGTCAACAAAAGTGGTGGACGCAGGCCGGATGGAAAGCCCGCAGCGATGGCTGGCGCTATGATGGCGATTGGAAACCATCCGGCAGGGCGTGGACAGAACCGCGCTGCTGGCGTGATGACGGGTGGATGGCGGCTGAACAACCTGTGGTGGGTGTGTCGTGGTATGAGGCCGTGGCCTTTTGCCTGTGGTTGAGCGATGTCACCGGCGAGACCATCACCCTGCCCACCGATGCCCAATGGCAGTTTGCCGCGCAAGGCGATGATGGACGTGCCTATCCCTGGGGCGATGTGTGGGATTGCGCCCGCTGCAACAATTCCGTCAGGCCCTGCGTCAGCGAAGTGACCACGCCGATCCAGCATTATGCCAGCAGCGGCAAAAGTCCCTTCGGCGCGGTGGATATGGCGGGTAATGTCTATGAATGGTGTCTGACCGATTATAAAAGTGGCGCGAATCTGCTGGATGGGGCGCATGTGCGCGTGCTGCGTGGTGGTTCATGGGACGACCTTGATGCCCGTTTCTATCGCTGCGACTTCCGCTTCTGGGGCTATCCCTACTATCGCAATTCCACATTCGGCTTTAGGATTTGCCGGGTGTGATGGATCGGATCACCACGCCGGGTCGCCCCTACAAATTCATGCTGTACACGCAATTTCTTGAATATTTATCCCCTTCCGTACCCCAAGCGCAGGGTTTGCGTCGGTAGCAGGTGTGTGAGCGTCATCGAGCCGCCCGTTCCGCGTAGTTTATCCGCCGTCCACTTTCTCCCCGCCGCCCGTATAATGAGGGCGTACTGGTCATTACCTTTCGGGGAGCTTATTCATGAAACAAATCACACGGATACTGATGTTGTGCCTATGCCTATTCGCTGCCGGACTAACGCGGGCGCAGGATGAAGCTGCACCGGCACGGGCGATTGCGCTGCGTGTGGGCGAAGAAGGCGTACAGGTGGCTGCACTGCCGCTGCCGGGTGAAACCCAAATCGTCGATTTCAACCCGCTGAATGCCAACGTTCGGGCGCGAGTCGATGGGTTGGGGATGCTGCGCTTCAACACATTCAACAGCGGCGAAGGTGTCTATTCCTTCTCGCCCTATTTCGACGGATTCAGCACACCGACGCTCGAAGACAATCCGCTGCGGGTGGTCGAAGTACAGTGGTCGGGCGATGGACAGATGCTGGCCTTCCGCATCGACAGTGATGCGCCTGCTGCCAATGATGGGGTGTGGTTCTGGCAGCCTGCCCGCGAACTGCCGACTGACCCGTCCTATCATCTGCTGCGCGACTGCCCGCCGGGGTGCAATCTGGTGCAGGGTGGCAATGTCGAAGAGTGGCAAAGCCTATCTATGGCATGGTCGCCGGATAATTTCAACATCCTCGTGCAGTTGTATCTGCCCGAAGAAGAACGGCGCGGATTTACCGTCGTCGCGGCTGCCCGTGACCCGCAAACCAATCAATCCCGCATCGGCCCCAACGTGCAATTTTACGACTATGCCTCATGGTCAGCCAGTGGCGAGAATATCATCGTCAGCGGCTACGGTTCAGATGACATCGCCGTCTTTGGGTCGATAGCGCCCGATGGCAGTTCAACGTTCATCACACCCGCATCGGTTATCGAGATGGCGTGGGTCGGTTATGCCGTGCATCAAAGCGACACCGGTCTCATCGTCATGCTGGCTTCGCCTGTTGATGCTGCCAGTCCGGTGCAGTTGGTCGATAGCAATGGCACGGTATTGACCGATTTCATTGGCGACGCCGCGCCAGACCGTGTGCAGTGGAGTCCAGACCGGACAGCGGCGCTGGTCGTCGTGGGCGAAAACAGTTATGTCGCGCATGTCGCTGGCACGATTATCGACATCACCAACGCTGTCGGCGATACGCAGGCGATTGATTGGGTGACCGATGAACTGCCCGAAGACAGCACGCTGCTGCCCGTGACGGTTGTCTCCACTGGAATCGAGCCAGAAGTGACCGAAGAACCACCTGCTGCACTGGGTGTGGGGGCACTGGCGCAAATCGTGGTCGGGAATGTCAATGTGTATAGTGAGCCGCTGCGGACTTCCACCGTATTGGGCACACTCGGACTGGGCGAAG
>CAZTLI010000118.1:0-12577 GCA_964614375.1 uncultured Anaerolineaceae bacterium | reverse complement strand
TTGATTGTGTCGCCGCCAAAAGCGGGTAAAACAACCGTATTGAAAGACATCGCCAACGCCATCAGTCGCAAATATCATGATGTCCATTTGATGATTGTCCTCATCGGTGAACGCCCGGAAGAAGTGACCGATATGGATCGTTCAGTCGAAGCCGAAGTCATCGCCTCGACATTTGACGACCCGGTGCAGCATCATGTGCGCGTGGCGGAAATGGCCTTAGAACGGGCGAAGCGACTGGTCGAATTGGGGCGGCATGTGGTGGTGCTGCTGGATAGTATCACCCGACTCGCGCGTGCCTATAACCTGGTCGTGCCCACCAGCGGACGCACGCTGTCGGGCGGTCTTGACCCGTCGGCTATTCATCCGCCCAAACGCATCTTCGGCGCGGCGCGCAATGTCGAAGAAGGCGGCAGCCTCACGATTGTCGCGACCTGTCTGGTCAATACGGGCAGCAAGATGGACGACGTGATTTATGAAGAATTCAAGGGCACAGGTAATATGGAACTGCACCTCAGCCGCAAATTGCAGCAGCGACGGGTGTTCCCGGCCTTCGATATTGAACAATCCTCGACCCGACGCGAAGACCTCCTGCTCGGGCCAGATGTCATCCAACGGGTGTATGTCATGCGGCGGATGTTGTCGCACTTACATGAACAGGACGGCGGCGATACATCGGCCTTTGAACAATTGCTGAATACCTTCCGCCAGACCGAAACCAACGAGGAATTCCTCAATACACTGCCGCTGGGGAATAACACCAACAATCACGACTGGCGTTACTAAGGCATCCCTATCACCGGTATGAGCGAGGCGTGCGCCGTTATCAATGCGGACGCCTCTATCCCCCCTGAATCTATTGAAAAATCGTGCCAATATGTATCAGAAGAAGGATAGTTAACCCGCAATGATAGATGTCAATAAGCTCCGTAATGGGACGACATTTACACTCGACAATGAACTGTATAAGGTGCTGACCTATAAGCACCATAAACCGGGACGCGGCAAAGCGACCATCCGCGTGGGCGTGCGTAACCTCCGCACCGGCTCGACCACCGAAATGACCTTCAATTCGGGCGAACGGGTGGAAGATGTCCGTGTCGAAGGGCGCACGGTGCAGTATCTGTATAACGACGGCGAATTCATGACTTTCATGGATATGGAGAACTTTGAACAACCCCAGATGCGGCAGGATGTGTTTGGCGATGATATTTACTATCTCAAAGAGAATATGGAATTGAAGCTCAACAGTCTGGATGGCGAAATTATCGACTATGAACTGCCCAAGACGATGGAATATGAAGTCGTTGAGGCCGAACCCGCCGTCGCCGGGGATACCGCCAACAGCCCGACCAAGAAGGTCAAGCTCGAAACCGGACTGGAAGTGACTGTACCATTGTTCGTCAGCGTGGGCGATGTCATCCGCATCAATATTGAAAACGGCGGGACATACCTCACCCGCGTCTAGTCCCCGCGCCTATAAACAGTAGTCACGGCTTCGTCCGGGACTTCTGTCACGTAACGCATACGATGTTCATCACACGCCGCGTCTTCCCACAATCAGAATCGGGAATGTCGCGGCATTTTTTTGATACACTATACGTAGTGTAACCTATCGTTACACGCATCTACACGATGCGCCGCTGGTGTTGTGGGGGGCTTATGCGGGTTTTCTGGTCATTTTCATGAGCGCGACCTTGATGCGCTTTGTCAACAAGAGCATCGTGCCCCACTTCTATCTCGGCAGCACGTTTCGGCTGATTTCTGGTCTGTTTGGCGCGGCGTTGTGGTGGCTGCTGCTCAACACGGTCTCTGGCAACAATCCACTGAACGAAGCGCGCGTTGTCGATCCCTATGTGGCGATTATGGGGGCGTTTGTCGTCGGCGCGGCGACCAACGATTTCATCAATATGCTTATCAGCCGTATCGGACGGCTGGTGGGTATCTACGCAGGCGATGAATTGTCTCTGTCTGCGGTGCAAGGCATCGACCCAACGCTGGCGGTCTATCTACAGGACGAGGGCATCACGACGATTCAGGTGCTGGCGACGGCGGGCAATGAATTCTTAGAACGCATCTCCGCTGTGGATGACAACACCCGGTTGGACTGGAAGAATCAGGCCTATTTCCTGCGAAACTTTTCGGCGCATGAAGTGGTGCGGGCGTTTCATGCGCTCGGCATCAACGAACTGGTGGACGTGCTCGACCAGTTTGAAGACATCGACGAAGGCAGCGCAGAATCGAAAGAAACGCGCATTCAAGAATTGGCGAACGCGCTGGTTACGGCGGGCGAATTCAGCAAAAAGCCCTATAACGACGCCGGGTTGTTCGTTGTGATGCTGCGAAATCTGTATCACGAAGCCAAACGCCAGCGGGACATCGCCGCACAGCATCCGCCTGTTCCGGCTGCCCCATAACGCGCGTATTCAACGCTTAGCCCATAGACGGGATGCCTGTGTGTCCCGTTTTTTGTTTCGGTGGATTCGCGACAAACGTAAAGAATTTTTTCATACTTTTTACAACCACCCGCCCGTAATGTTGTGTTACGATTGTATCTGTCTTGATAATCATTGGAAAGTTCATGGAGAATATATATGCCCGTCAATGTGGCATGGCATCAAGAAAACGACATCATCTACAGCCGCTTTTATGACGAAATCACGCTGGAAGATATTGAAGCAGCCGGTCAACACATCAATCAGTTGGCGGCGCATGTCAATCATAAAGTGCATCAAATTGTAGACATCACTGCCGCCAAAAATTTCCCCGCCGAAATCAGCCAATTCGCGCTGGTGATACAATCCCTGAGAAGTGTGCAAAAACAGGGCGTTACGGTATTGGTCGGCAGCAGCGGCCTCGCCCGATTTGTCGGCAAAATGGTGTCGCAGCTGGCAGGGGTGAAGATACAGATGGTTGCTTCTGTCGCCGAAGCCGATTCTTTACTTCATCACCTCATCGCTGCCTAGTCATCATCACTGGATTGCGGGTTGCAAAAAAGCGGCACGCCCAACACCGCAACCACCGCCGAAGCCATACGCAGTCGCGTTCAAAGTGCAGACCGCCATCATTCTGCGTCAGCCACCGCCCGCTGAATCAACTGGTTCAGCGGGTGTTTGATATTCCTCAGCGGGATACGTGTGCCAGCAGCGTTTTTGCATAAACGGTCAATGCGGGGTCATCGTCCATCAGGTCAACCCCCACGCATTCGGGTTATGGTGAATGCGGATTTTGCGCCATAATAGAGGCAGGAACAGCGGTCATGGAGAAAGCAAAATGATCGGCAAGCGCAAACATCTGGAACATTTGCAAACACTGCTGAAATTCACCGACGATGATTTAGACGCCAATCGTGAGGGGTATCTCGGCCCATCGCAGCGCGCCCGCATCCGGCAGTGGGATTATTGGGTGAAGGTCGGCCTGAGTGTAGCTGCGGCGGCGCTTCTGCTGATTTTTACGCTGATGCAGGTCGTCTGGTGGATTAAAGCGCTCATTATTCTGATCGGACTCGCGGGCATCTGGGCCAGTCAACGCGAAATCCGGCGCTTCTGGGAGATGTACAACAGCTATATGCGCGAACCCACTGTCGAGGCTGTCGAAGGCGTTATCACCCTCGACATCAGCGGCGGTGATTCGCCCAAGTTCAAAATCAAAATCGGCGAAAAAGAATTTAAAGTCTCGAAAGAGGTATTTTTGGGCTTCAAGAATCACGAACCCTATTGTCTCTATTACATCCCGACCATCAATCAACTGGTCGCGGCGGAACACCTGCACGATGACTACTTCGTGCCCGACTCGAATCGACTCGCCGACCAAGCGAATTATCCTGCTGATGAAGTTGAAGAATCTGCCCCACGCCGCCAGCGCCGGAATCGCCCATGAGGGACGCGCCGAGGCTGCACGACTTGCTGACATTTGCTGAGGTGGATTTGCAAGCCAATCGTGCGGGCCATGTGAGCGATGACCAGCGTCAAACCCTGTTGAAGATGCGGCGTGCGCGACTGTTGAATCAACCCGCGCTGCTGGCGTTGATTGGAAGTGGTGTCTGGTTGCTGCTGTTTCGTGGAGGGGGCGCGTTTGTGGGATTGGCGCTGCTGCTGGGTGCATTTGCGTTATGGCTGAATGGATTAGCACAGGCTATCACCATCACCATTGACCTGCGCGACCCACAGGTGCAGGCCATACAGGGGCGCATCACGCTCATTCGCAGCATCAACGGATTTTTCGTCCGTATTGGTGATGAAACGCTGCGGGTCAATCTGGCACTCTATCAATATTTCAGCCAGAATCGCGGCATCTATACCCTTTATTACACACCCAACGCCAAAGTGCTGCTGGCAGTGGAGTAGCGCTGCCATAAAACAGTCTTCGAACCAATCTTTCACAACACATTACAATAAAATGGTCTATAATACCGATATTATTTCGCGTGAAAGGCAGGGCATATGGAAACCAAACAGGCTTTGACACAGGCGCGTGACCTCATCAAACAAAAACGCTACGACGACGCCCGCCGCATTCTCATCAACGTCCAGCATCCCCTCGCCGAGCAGTGGCTGGAAAAAATCGACCAGCTTGCACCTAAAGCTGCCGCACCCCCGCAAAAGCGCCCAACCACGCCAGTTGAGGGTGACGCGCGCGGACGCCAGCTGGCGGAATATGGCATCAACCAGAGTCAACTCATCCGGCGACTCATCATCGGCGTGCTGTCTATTCCCATGATTATTCTGATGTTTCAATTTTTCCCGCGCAATTTTCAGTTAAACGCGGAATCGCTCATCGCAGGGGGTATCCCTATCCTGATTGTGCTCGGCATGTTGATGATTATACTGCCCGCGCTCAGTGCCGTTATGGGTGGGCGCAAGACGACGCTGTATGAGAACGGGGTCGAACGTAAAGCATTGATGGGCACGACGTTTGTGCGCTGGGATGAACTGGACGGCGTACAGGGTGGCCTGACGAATTCACGGGCGGCGGGCATTTCGCTGTGGATTACCGGGGCGTATATGTTTTTTGTCAACGAGAAAAAGGTATTCGATGTCACCAGCCTTGACGCGAACTATGACCAACTCTACACACAGTTAAACAAGCAAATCGTCACCACACACACCCAACCGCTGCTCGCGCGTTATCGTCGGGGCGAAGACCTGAAATTTGCCCGCCTGTATGTGCGGCAGGATGGGCTGCATCTGGATAAAGACTTTCTGCCGCGCGACCAGATGGGCGAGGTGGTGATTAATCGGCGTTTCTTCTTCCTCAATCGCAGCAATGGCAAAGTCTGGAAACGCTATCCCATCGAACAGTGTTACAGCCCCTATCTGGTGTTGGCGGTGGTCAACACGATCGTCAGTGGCAGATAAGAGGGCGGTCAGCCGCTGCGCCATACGGTTAAGTTAATGGCAAAGTTGTTGCCACTTGCACCGCCCATCTGTGTGCTATGTCATCGTAGGCCAGCAATGGGCGCTGCGGTTTGGCGTTACGTCTGGCTGCAATGGGCTAAAGCTGCTAAATGTGCCCAGACACGACTCGTCTTGTCCCCACATAACATGAAAAGATGTAAACACCAATAGCATTATCAAGCAAACAGCGCGCATCATCCTATTCCAACAGTCTGCATTTTAAACATCAGGGCGCGACATCTACGCCAATCGTGAAAACGCCGTACAAACAACAGGTATCCATTGTCCTCAACACCAATTCGCAGTATGCTTGCGGCGGCATGGACTATACACGATAGAAGACGCTCTTATGACCGACCTCAATCCACAATCGCAGCTGCAAGACATCGCGACAGGCGCGCGACTGCACTATGTCGAGACGACGCCCCCGACCCGCCCCAATGGACAGACGGCGCTGGTCATTCATGGGCGTTTGCAAACGGGCGCGGACGACGATATTCAAATGGTGGCGGATTGGCTGGCAGGACGCGGTTATCGGGTGATTGCGCCCACACTGCGCGGCTATGGTCAATCGACGCCCAAACCGCGTGATTTCCCCATTGATTTCTATCGGCGGGATGCGGACGATGTGCTGGCGTTGCTGGATGCGCTGGATGTTCCGCAGGCGCACATTTTCGGCTATTCCGATGGCGGCGAAGTGGCGCTGATACTCGCGGGTACTGCGCCAGACCGCGCGCTATCGACAGCGGTGTGGGGGGCGGTGGGTTATTTTGGGCAGGCGATGCGCCCGGTGGTGCAGCGATCCTTCCCCGGCAACTGGATTACCGACGCAGAGGTCGAACTGCACGGCCTCGCCAGCAAAGACGCCTTCGTCCTCGACTGGATTAAGGCCATGAAACATTACATCGACGGCGGCGGCGATGTCAGCGTCAGCCTCGCGCCGAAAATCACCTGCCCGGTGCTGTTGATGCTCGGCAAACTCGACACGCTCAATCCGGCGGAATTTGCCAATGTGTTCCTCAAAGGGGTGAAACAGGGTCGGTTGGAACTGTTCGACTGTGGTCATCCTGTCCATACCGACCAGTGGGATGCCTTTCGCCGTGCGGTGGATGTGCATTTGCAGACTGTGCCGTGATTCAACGTCGATTCGTTACGATGTGCGTTTGATTTCCCACGCGAGATGATTAATTTCGGGGATGATGAGCTTTTCCAGCGCGGTTTTGACGGCATTGGTGCTCCCCGGCATAGACACGACAAATGTCTGTCGATAAACACCCGCCGTCGCCCGACTCATCATCGCCGCCGCACCGATGTCTTCATAGCTCAACATGCGGAATAATTCGCCAAATCCGGGCAAGGTTTTTTCCAATTTGTGGCTAATCACGTCATAGGTTGTGTCACGCGGGGAGATGCCCGTGCCACCATTGAACAGAATCAACTGCACCTCGCGCATACCCGCCAATTCGTCCAGCACGCGCGCGACCTGATGCGGCTCGTCTTTCACCAGGCGATAGGCGGCGACGATGTGCCCCAGTTCCGCCATGCGCGCCTCGATATAGTGTTTGTTTTTGTCCGTTTCGGGCGTGCGTGAATCGCTGACTGTGACAATCGCCACGGTCACGGCGTCCCTGCCCGCCTGCTGCCGATGGTCGTCTGCGCTCATTCAGGCCCCCATCCGTTTCTCATAGGCGATAACGGCAAAGTTACCGAACATTTCTTCGCCCACATTGACATAGCCCGCCTGCTCATAAAAACGGTGATTGTAGGTCGCATACAGCGGCGTATGCAGGGTCCAGCGCGTCGCAGGATGCGCTTTTTCGATGAAGTGCAGCGCCTGTTTGCCGATACCACGCCGATGATAATCGGGATGGACAAAGAGCACATCCAGATGCCAGTGGCCTTCGTCTTGCAGAAACAGGATAATCCCGCCTACACACTGCCCATCCGCGAGGATTTTATAGGTCACATCTTCTGTGATGCGCTGTGTCATGTGTACCACCGAATCATAACCGGGTGGGCCGTCCTCGGCGACGCCGGGATAGATTTTGGCGTCGTTATGGAACGCCAGAATTTGTACTGACACCAGCGTTTCGGCATCATCAGGCACTGCACGCGCAATTGTAATATCCATCACCCATCCTTTGCCATCGCCCTAATCTCCGGCTATTGTATCAAACGGCATTCACAGTAAACACCGCCAGTAAGGTCATCCGCACGCCTGTGCGACACTTTCTATCGACAAACGCAAATATGACAAAAATCAAATGTTAAATCTGCCCAACTTCGATTGACAGCCCTTTAACATTGGCTTAAACTACCTGTATTAGACAGGGGGACATCTATGAAAATAAGTCACCTGAAAATGGTTCGTAACCACTAACACGCGGATTCTGCGCCTATGCGAATCCGCGTGTTTCTTTTTTTGGCATACCTGTAAAACAACGCCCGTTAGACAGAGAGGAGAGAATTTGCAATGGATAACGCGACCATGATTAGCCGCATCCAGAAAGCGAAGGAATACGCCGAAGAACCCAAGCGCGTCACCTTCAACGCCCTCAGTGTAGAATTTCGGGGGGATAACAGCACCTATACCACCTCTTTAGCGCCTGATGGCTGGCACTGCACCTGTCCCGGTTTTCAAAGTTATGGGATTTGCCCGCATATCATGGCGCTGGAAAAAATGCTCACGCCCATGCTCAAACGCGACCCAACCCCTTACGCCGCTGGTCAGAATATCGTCAGCGATGTGAAAAAGGCCAAACGCTATTCCGAAGAACGCGATCGTATCCGGTTTAAATCATTCGATGCCCTATTTGCGGGGCGCAACCGTGACAATCAGCTCACCTACCAGAACGATAAATGGACATGCACCTGCACCTTCTTCAAGAGTTATCAAGTGTGCAGTCACAATATGGCGATGGAACGCATGTTAGACGGTATGGTCGAACTGGCGTCTACCGCCCGCGCGGAGATCGAATAAACACGCCATACCCTATTACGACACAAACGACGCCCGCGTACAGGGCATAAACACGTACTCCAATCGGTCAGCGATTTATCAGGCGCAGGCCGATTGTTTTATTTTGGCGGCTGGCCTCTTGCCACCAGCCGCTGGCTAAGCGCAAACGATGAATCGCCAGGCGCGCGAAGGACGCAAGAGCCGCCCATTAGCACAGGGCGCGCTGGCGTGGTTATGGGCACATGGCGGCAAGTCCCTGCCCATTCCCGCTTTTCGGACGGAAAAGCAAGTCACAGAGAACTGCGCCGCACTGTCACGCGATGCGTGAGATAGGCGGCATCCGCAATCGCTCACGATAGTACGCCGTGTCAGACATGCAATCGGCAGCCGGCGGTGGCTGCCCAACACGATTCCCTTAATCATTCGCGGTTTTATGTCATGTAACCGGATTGAATATGCCAATCCTCACAGGAAAGGCGGGTTGAACCCTGTTAGAATGAGCACAATACCGGATTATCTACCCGTTCACGAACACCGAGTCATGTCCCGACTGCTCATTGTACTCTGTCTGCTCATGTTAGTTGTGCCAACCCGCGCGCAGGACAATCGCCCTGCCCAGGTTCACCTCACAGGTTTGACTCCTATCTGGCAAGATTTTAATCGGTGTTCTGCCGCTGCTTTCACCATGCAGTTATCATACTTTGGCTGGCGCGGCAGTTATACCGATGTCGTCAACCGCCTCAATCCCAATCCTGATGATGTGAGCGTGCGCCTGGAAGAAATGGCGGAATTCGCGCTGGAGGCGGGTTTTGGCGCGGTGGTGCGGACGGGCGGCACAATTGACCTGCTGACGACGCTGGTCGCGGGCGGTTTCCCGGTGCTGGTCGAAAATGCCTATTACGACGGTAACGGCGGTTGGAACAACTGGATGAGCCATAATCGCGTGTTGATGGGGTACGATTTGGCGACGCAGACACTCTATTTTTATGACCCGCTGCTGGGCACAGGCACGTATGGCGAGGGTTACGCGGTCTCTTTTACCGACTTTGAGGCACGCTGGCGACATTTCAACCACGATTATATCGTCCTCTATCACCCCCAAGATGAAGCGACAGTCCGGTCTATCATGGGCGAACAGTGGGATGTGACTGCCAATGCCCGATGGACGCTGGAACAGGCACAGGCCGAACACATTGGCGGACAGTCCGACTCGTTCACACTGTTCAACATGGGCGTGGCGCAGGTGGCGCTGGGCGATTATGCAACCGCTGCGGCGACATTTGACCGGGCGCTGGCGCTGGGCGTCCCGTGGCGCTTATTGTGGTATGAATTCGCGCCGTTTGAAGCCTATCTTGCGGTTGGGCGTTATGCCGATGTGCTGCATCGGGTGCAAGGGGTGCTGGCGGATATGCCCCACATCGAAGAACTATATTATTATGCGGGACGTGCCTATGAAGGCATGGGCAATCTGGAACGCGCCACCGCCAATTATCGCGCTGCCCTGTTTCGCAATCCTTATTTCACCGCTGCTCGTGCCGCTTTATCCACGCTGGAAGAATCCAATCAAGCGGGTTAGTAAGCCTCAGGTACATATAGGGTGTATAAGGACTATACGGCCTGCTACAATGCCGCTGCACCATTTTTGTCCTTGATAGCAATCGACCAGCAGACGACTATGACCATCAATCGCCGCATCATCGCCGTAGGAATTGGCATCCTCATCAGCGCCATCTTCTTGTGGCTGGCCTTTCGCAATTTAAGCCCTGAGCAGTTCATAGGCCACATCCAGCAGGTGAATGTCGCGTGGCTCATCATCGGCGCGGTGACCTATTTCGCTGCGGTGACGGTCATCGCGCTGCGCTGGCAATTTTTGCTGCGGGCGATACAGGTTGTGCCGCTGCGGGCGTTGACGCCGCTGGTGGCGATTGGCTATATGGGCAACAATGTCTATCCCTTCCGTACCGGCGAAGTGCTGCGAATCTTCTTGCTGACGCGCAATCATGATGTGCCCGTCGCCAGGGCCACGACGACGGTCATTGTCGAGCGTGTGTTTGATGGGCTGGTGATGCTGTCGTTCATTTTTGTGGCTCTCCTGCTGGTTGATATTGAGTCGGCGGATGTGCAAACTGTTGTGAACGTCGCCGCGCCGATATTTCTGCTGGCGATGCTGGTCTTTTTTATCCTCGCCGCCCAACCAAATTTACTACGACGATTGGTGACAATCTTCAGCAAACGGCTGCCGGGGCGCTTGAGCGACATCGTGACCGATGTGAGCGAAGACATCATCGCTGGGCTGGAAGGGTTGCGGACTCCGCTGCATCTGCTGGGGACGATTGTCAGTTCATTTGTGACATGGGGCATAGAAGCGGGTGTATATTGGATGGTAATGTGGGCTTTTAACCTCGATTATGGCTATCCGGTGGCGCTGCTGGTCGTCGGGACGGTGAATCTGGCGGGATTGCTGCCTGCCTCTCCCGGCATGGTCGGTGTCTATGAATTTTTTGCTATCGCCATCCTCGTCGCCACAGGATTAGATCAGGACCGCGCCGCCGCCTATGCCATCGTCGTGCATATCGTCATCTGGCTGCCGGTGACGCTGGTCGGCTTTTACTTTCTGGCACGCCAGGGATTGGGCTGGTCTGCCATCACCCACGCAGGGGAATTGGAAACGAACGTTTCAGCAGAGTAATCACAGTGAATATAGAAAAAACAGAAGCAAAACGCAAAGGTAATCCCTATGAGACTATGCCACGTAATCGCGTGTTCATGACGCTGGTGGGTGGATTTTTGCTGGTCATAATCAGCATTACTCTCGCCATCGCGCTCTATCGGCAGGCGCCACAAACACCGGACTGCGGCACGCGCGCCGGGTATCAACTGGCATTCGCATCGAATTCGGGCATCTATTTGACCGATGAAGCCACCGGACAGCCAAATTATATCGCCGAATACCCGTTCCCTGCGACCAGCCTTACATGGTCGCCCAACAGTCAATGGCTAACCTACAGGCAGGTTGACGGGGATAGACAACATATTCAAGTTCTCAACACAGGTGGCGAAGCGGTGGCGACTATCACCTTCTCGCGCAATGATGATCGAGGGATACATTGGCGATGGCTGCCAGATAGCCAGACGATGATCGTGGTCGTGCCTGTCGCTGATGGCTGGTGGTTGGGGCGCTGGCAAGTGGGCGATGATGAAGCAGTCACACTTGTAAATCACGAATCCAATATCATTCCAGAATGGGCATTATCGCCGGATGGTACGCAAATCGCAGCGATTATTCGTCGTGACAACCGCTATGATGTGCTGTTTATTGATACGACGACAGGTGACAGTCGTACCGTTGTTGAAGATGTACAGGATTCTGCCAAAATCGAATGGTCGCACGATGGGCAGTCTGTGCGGCTGATAAATCGTGACCTGTATCGCATCACTGCGGCAGATGGCGCTATCACATCGTTGACTGAAAACGCCAGTGTTGAATTTGCTCGCTGGTCGCCCGATGACAGCCGCATCGCCTATGCCTATCGGGAGAATTTATTTGTGATTCCTGCGATTGAGGGTGAAGCGCAACGTGTAGTTGCTGGTCTGGGGGGGTCAGACCTTTTGTGGTCACCCAATGGTGAATGGTTGCTATTTGTACTGGATGGCAATGCAGGCTTCGGATTCACTGTCTGGGATGTCGGCGTGATCAATGTCGATGGCAGCGGCTTTGTGAACCTGACACACAATCAGCAGATTTCATTCCCCATCGCCTGGTCGGCAGATAGTCAATACATCCTGTATCAAGAACGCGATGACTCAACGGGCGACCAACCCGTCTATATCCTGAATCTGGCGACGGGCGTAACGCTGCAAGCATCACCGGATTCGGGCATTTCAGCAGACTGGTCACCGGATGGGCGTTATGTCGCTGTTGAAATCAACAATCGGCTGCATCTGGTGGAAGCGGCGACGGGCGAACGCTGTATTGTTCATCGCCCTGCCAGCGCCTATCCTTACATCTGGCGACCTGTACCGATTGACTAATACACAGCCTGTTATTCGGCGCAAACAAAAACAGGCCACTATGGGCCTGTCTATAAGTCATGGTTTGCGTGTGGCTGTGTGCCTTAAACAGCGATGATGGGGGATTAGATGGGCTTGAGCACGCGGTCTTTACGGAGTTGTTTGTGCAGCACTTGCAATTGGTCGTTGAGTACCTCTTGCACGGCTTCGCGCC
>CAZTLI010000117.1:0-12632 GCA_964614375.1 uncultured Anaerolineaceae bacterium | reverse complement strand
CGTTTCAACGCCCTGCCAATTATCAATTCCAATTTGATGATGCCACCCAGATTGCGGAGGCCGAAACGTGGCTGCGACAGACGTTTGGAATCACACAGGACGGCCCCCTGTGGCCTTTATCTCCCACCCTAGAGGCTGACCCGCGTCTAATACGTGGGCGAGAATTGTGGGCCGTGGCGGCCTACGATGAAGCGATTGCCGAGTTTGACTCTGTGCTGGAAGAACTGCGGAACACAGGCAATGCGTTGGGATCGTACCAGATGGCGATCTTTCTGCGGGGCATTGGGGCCTATTTGTCATCTATTGTCGCGGCGGCGGATGTCATTCGTGCAGGTGGTGTATCAACGCTCGATGCCCCGCCCTATATCGCGCGTATGCGTTTCCCGGCTTATTATCTGGATGTCGTGTTGGAAGCGACGCAACGGTACAACATCGACCCGCTGCTGATGTTTTCGCTCATCCGGCATGAGAGTTTGTTCAATACTTATGCGACGGCTGCCGCTGGCGAAAAAGGGCTGACTCAGGTGATCCCCAGCACCGGTGATTACATTGCGGGGCAGTTGAATTGGCCTGACTATCAACACAGCGACCTGTTCCGTCCCTATGCCGGTATTGCCTTCGGCGCTTATTATCTGGGTGAGCAATTACAACTATTTGACTTTAATGTGCCCGCGTCTCTGGGGGCATATAATGCGGGGCCGGGACGCGCATCACAATGGCTTGCGATTGCGGGCGATGACCCGGACTTATTCATGGCGACCATCACGATTGATAGTACCCGCCTCTATGTCGAGCGCATTTATAGTTATCACAATGTCTATCGGGCGTTGTATGGGCGGGGATAAATCAAAAAAAGACCACAGTGAGGCGACTGTGGTCAATATTAGCTGTTGCAGCGGGGATGTTTAAGACCCGCGTCCTTCTGGATGGACAAGCATCGCCCGTACTTTGGCGACAAGATCATGATGAAGAATGGGTTTTGGTAAGTAATCGTTTGCGCCGGCTTCCATCCCCCGCATCACACTGTCGGCATCACCGCGTGCAGATAAAATCAACACAGGCGTTTCGGTAGTGGCTTCACGACTTCGTATAATCGCGCACAATTCAATACCATCTGTGCCACCGGGCATCATCACGTCAAGTATAATCAAATCCGGCGTATTTTGATCGAGCACCGCTAATGCTGAGGCTGCATCGCGCGCTTTGAGCACCTGGAAACCGCCACGTTCGAGCATGATTCCAATTAATGTCAGCGCACCGATTTCATCGTCAACAACAAGAATGTGTTTCTTCATGCAGACCTCCGCTTTGTGGGCGTTGCCAGGCAGGTTATTGGCTGTTGGGTTTTCATGTACACAAGCATTCTGATATAGGGCATTTGCCGTAGTTAAAACTTAAGATTGAATTAACCCCAATGGTTTTTAGTTTACCATCTTCTACACACACCATGCAAATGATAATTAATTTTGGTGTTGTTGTGAAGATAGGCCAGAGACATAAGTGATCAAGGTGATAGGTTCATTTCTTATTGTAACTGTATTTACCTTGCAGAACCATAAAAATATATTTGCATCAGGTTAATTCTGTTTGATTACTGTAATACCTCTGCTGTGTATACGGATTATCTCACAATTCAAATACCAATAAAGGCATTCATCGCATGTGGCACAACGCCAGGTCAGTATTATTCGTAATATATACAGGACAGGCGTTGGCGTGCATCTCTGACCATACCTGGGAGTCACCGATGTGCGTATCCACATCGCGAACGACTTTTGCCGTTCATCGTTGTGCCTATGCTATGGCGTTGGGGGTATGATTAGCTCCCCCAAAATGTGGGGGTGAAGTTGGCTTGAGGTCTGGTAAGATAATGTTGATTGCAATAGTTGTGCATTATCATAATCCATCATGAGATTGGGGATGGTGTTGTTAAAGGAGCAGATAATGAGTGAATTGAAAAATACACCTACAACTGCAATCCAGGTAGAGGGGATTGCAAAATCGTATGGTAAATTTCGCGCTGTAGACAACCTGGATTTTGAGGTCTATCTGGGTGAGATTTTTGCGATGTTGGGGCCGAACGGCGCCGGCAAAAGCACGACCATCCGCATGATATTAGACATTCTGAAACCAGACAGCGGGCGCATTCGTGTCTTAGGTGGCGCACTGAATGATGCGACAAAAGATCGGATTGGTTACCTGCCGGAAGAACGCGGATTATATCGTGGTGTCAAAGTGATTGACGTGATGATGTATCTTGGCAAGTTGAAAGGCATGTCTACCCGCGATGCGCGTTCACGGGCGCTGGAGCTGTTGGAACGACTGGAATTGGGCGACAACGCCAAAAGTAAAGTCAGCGAACTGAGCAAGGGTATGCAGCAAAAAGTTCAATTTGCAGTCACGCTGCTTCATAACCCGGATTTGATTATTGTTGACGAACCGTTCTCCGGGCTTGACCCGATCAATCGTTTGGTCATTAAAGACTTGTTGATGGAATTCAGTCAAAATGGCGGTGCGATTGTGATGAGTACGCACCAGATGAATCAGGTTGAAGAGATGGCTGACCGGATGTTGATGATTAGTCATGGTCAACAAGCCCTGTATGGGGAGGTCGATGCCATCCGCAATCAGTTCGCCTTGCACGCAATAGCCGTCAAAGGCACGGGGGATTGGGCAAAATTAAAAGGTGTTGAACGGGTTGACGTGAATGAAACGGCGAATGGTCGGGCGTCCGATGAAGTGCTGCTGTATTTGAAGCCGGAGGCAACGCCCGATAGTGTTTTAGCAGAAATAGCGATGTCCTCCGATACACGCATTGAACGCTTTGAACTGGCTGTGCCGAGTTTGGACGAAATCTTCATTCGCGTGGTAGAAGATGGAGGCGGCAATAATGAATAAGTTATGGATTGTTGCCCAACGCGAGTATTTGCATTATCTCAGGAAGCGTTCGTTCCTGTTTGCGGCGTTTGGCGTTCCAATATTTGTCGTCGTCATCATGACGGTGGTCTTTAGTCTGGCAGCTCAGACCAATGGTGGTGACCCGGGCAGCATCAACATCGGCTATGTCGATCTAGCGAACGTCATCGTAACCACAGATAACGCACCGGGTTACTTTACGGGTTATGAGACCATTGACCAGGCGCGCCAGGCGCTAGAGGATGACACCATCGGCGCATATTTTGTATTAGCCGAACAATATCTTGCGAGTGGACGTGTACAGGTCTTTGGCTTCGACCGCATACCTGAATGGGTGAATAGCGAAATCGAATCATTTCTGTTTACAAATCTATCAACCCAAATCCAGGTCGATTTGCCATTCGAACGTATCGAAGACCCGGTAGAGATGACAATCTATGTGCAGGATAGCGGACGCGAATTAAGCGAGTCTGCAATTCCAGCCCTGTTTTTGATCCCCATTGTGTTTGTCATGGTCTTTATGATGTCCACACAAGTCACAAGTGGTTTTTTGATGGGTGGGGTATCTGAAGAAAAAACCAATCGCATCATGGAAATTTTGATCACCAGCGTCACGCCGATGCAGTTGTTGACCGGTAAGCTCATTGGTCTGGGTTTACTAGGGCTGACACAATTCGCGGTTTGGGTTGTCAGCGGCATGATTGCACTGACATTAGGACAAGCCACACCTTTCTTGTCGGGCGTCAGTGTACCGACAGATTTGATTGTGATTGCGCTGGTCTATTTTGTCCTGGGTTACTTTTTGCTTGCCAGTATCATGGCAGGCGTTGGTGCGGCTACAAGCTCAGAGCAGGAAGGGCGACAGTTTGCAGGCATTTTTTCCCTGATTGTCGTCATTCCGTTTTTCTTCTTCCTGCAAATAATTACAGAACCCGGTGGCGATATCCCCGTACTGCTTAGTTTGATACCGTTTACCGCACCAGTCACGGTCATCATGCGTTCCAGCTTTGGCACAGTACCTGTTGAGCAGGTGGTTTTGAGTATCGGCATATTGTTTGTCACCACGATATTGATTACATGGCTGTCCGCCAGGATATTCCGACTGGGCATTCTGCTCTATGGTAAACGGATGACACCGCACGAAATATGGCGCGCGCTGCGTGCTGGGACAGATATGGGTACAACCATCAGTAAGGAGGCAGCGCTCTAATGCGACACATCATTGAAGTGTTTTTGTATGAGTTTAAGCGAAATCTCAGTCGTAAAGCCTTCCTCTTCACGACATTTGGCTTACCGCTCATCGTAGTGGCTTTAATTATCGGTTATGACGTGTTGCAACAGGCGAATCAGGGTGACGAGACGGCTGTTGAGGCGGTGGATGCGCCGGAGTTCGACTTTAGCGTGGTTGATTCAGTGGGATATATAGACCGGTCGGGTCTATTTACAGAACCTACTGCCGATGTTTTTCATCCGTTTGGCGATGAGGAATCCGCTCAAGCTGCTTTAGAAGCAGGTGAGGTGGATGTATATTACGTTATCGCTGCCGATTATGTGGACACCGGGCAGGTGACGTTAGTGGTTCCACATTTTCAGCTTAATCTGGTATCATCCGGCCCAATCGAACAATTCATCTTCAGTCATTTGTCGCGCGGTGTGTCTGAACCGGCTATTCTCCAGCGGCTCTATAATCCTGCAATTGTCGAAGTCTGTTTGTTGGAACGGGGTGTAGATTCAAATGACTGTGTGGTCGATAGCGAAGATGCCAATTTCGTCGTTATTTATGTGTTTGCTATCGTATTCTTGCTGGGAATCTTCCTGACCAATGGTTATCTGATGCAAAGTGTGATTGAGGAGAAAGAAAATCGGATTGTCGAAATCTTGATTTCTTCGGTCACGCCCGGTCAATTACTGACCGGGAAGGTGCTAGCACTTGGATTGATTGGCATGTTGCAGATTGTGGTCTGGGTGGGTTCGCTTTTAGTGATAGCCCAACTGATTGGTCAATTGGCGTCGTTCCAGAATACCGATTTGTCGTTTATCCGTATACCTGTTGAAATGCTGCCGATTGGGTTCATTTACTTCGTGCTGGGCTATTTGTTCTTTGCGGCAGCCTATGGCATCGTCGGCGCGCTGTCGAGTTCAATGCAAGAAGGGCCACAGTATGCAGTCGTATTCACCATTCCAGCGGCTGTTCCGTTCTACTTTTTTACGCTGTTCCTCACGCAGCCAGAACATCCATTGGTCATCGGGTTCAGCCTGTTCCCAATGACGTCACCACTGGCGATGATGATGCGATTAGTGGCATCCCCAGAGGGTGTGCCCCTGGTTCAAATCCTTATTAGTTTGCTGCTGCTTGTTCTGGGGGTAGCGGGAATGTTGTGGTTATCGGGTCGATTATTCCGTGTGCAAACACTGCTCGCGGGACAAACACCCAAAATTCGTGATATTCCAAAATTGCTGCGCGGATAATCGGCAAACACAATGGGCGACCTGTAATGGGGTCGCCCGTTGTGCCCAGAGCTTAAATTACTGATTTGCCCACAGAATGAAGTGCGGTTGGAATTGTGGGACCAGGTATTGATGATGTGGAATGACTCGAACCGACACGCCCTGATTGCCGCTGGTCATGTAGGTTAATTGGGTTCTGAAGTGGTAAATCCCATCCTGGCCTTTTTTGTCAAATTCCATGTTGATCGCTTTGCCACTACTATCAATGTGACCATGCGTATCCAGTGAGCCATAGTACAATTGCACCAGCACGTCGTCTGGCGTTAGTTTTCCGAGCTGCACAGCCGCATCAATATGCAGTTCGGTGCCAACTTTGATGTTATTCTCGGACACAAGCACCTGTGTCACACGAACATCACCCCAGAATGATTCGATGTGTTTGTGCCATGCAGCATAGGCTGTGCCATTGTCAAAGTTGGGATGCGTCATTTCACTGAAGCGGGCGTAACTCGGCATATAGTATTGGTCGGTGTATTCTTGCACCATGCGATGGGTAGTGAAATAAGGGCCGAGCTTGCGGATGGAATTTTTCATCTTGGCAATCCAATCGCGCGGCAGCCCATAACGTTCGCGATTATAAAAGGTGGGAATGATGTCATTTTCGAGCAGGTTGTATAATGCCTGACTTTCGATGTGGTCTTGATTCTCCCACTGCGCTTCGTCATATTCTTCGCCATTGCCAATAGCCCAACCGACATCTGGCGAATAGCCTTCGGCCCACCAACCATCGAGAATGCTACAATTTAAACCACCGTTATAAATGACTTTCATACCGCTTGTGCCACTGGCTTCTTTGGGGCGGCGCGGCGTATTCAACCACACATCCACCCCTTGAACGAGAAAGCGGGCGATATTCATGTCATAATTTTCGATGAACACGACGGAATAACGCAACTCTGACGAGCGAGCCTGATTGACAATTTCGCGGATCAGTTCTTTTCCGGCAGTATCGTGGGGATGGGCTTTGCCTGCGAAGATAATTTGCACCGGACGGTCTGCATTCGTCAGGATACGCTTAAGTCTGTCAATATCGCGGAACAAAAGCGTTGCGCGTTTATAGGTTGCGAAGCGTCGCGCAAAACCAATTGTCAATGCTTCAGGGTTGAGCACCTCTTCTGCCGCTTCGACCTCGGAAGGCGGCGCGCCAACCCTTTCCAATTGTGCTCTCAAGCGTTGCCGTACAAACGAGACGAGGCGTTCGCGACGGCGGACGTGGGTGCGCCACAATTCATCATCGGGGATTTCTTCTACGCCAGCCCAGCTGTCTGCTGACCAGTCTTCCGTTCGCCAGGCAGGGTCAAGATAGCGGTCAAACAGCAAACCCATTTCCTGACTAATCCAGGTTTGAACGTGGATACCGTTGGTGATGGCGTCAATAGGGATTTCATGAACCGGTAACTGTGGATACATCCAACTCCACATATCGCGCGATACGACACCATGTAATTTGGCAACACCATTCGCACATGAGGCATTTTCTAGCGCCATTACCGATAATGAGAACAATTCATAATCACCCATACTCTCACGTCCGAGATCGAGAAATTCCTTGCGCGAGAGACCGAGTTCTTTCATATAGTCAGTAAAATGTTCATCAATCAAATCAAAGCCAAATCGCTCCAAACCCGCCGGCACGGGCGTATGCACGGTGAAGACCATGCCAGCCGCAGTGATGTCTTTGGCTTCCTGGAAGGTCAGGTCTTGCTCTTTCATCAACTGACGAATCCGCTCGAGCAGCAAAAATGCAGAGTGGCCTTCGTTCATGTGGCAAACACTGGGGCGAATCCCCAACGCATCCAATGCGCGAATGCCGCCGATGCCCATCAGGATTTCCTGCCGGATGCGCGTGCGGCGGTCACCCCCGTATAACCTGTCTGTTAAGTCGCGATCTTCGGAGCGCGTATTGTCGGGAATATTGCTATCCAACAGATACAAGGCGATTCGGCCTACCTGGGCCTTCCAGATAACGGCATACAATTGACGACCCGGCATCGGTACACTGATTTTGATAGGATCGCCATTGGCGTCACGCTGCAATGTCAACGGGAGATTGGCATAATCATTGATTGGATAGGATTCCTGCTGCCAGCCATCTGCATTGAGATATTGCTGAAAATAGCCCTCTTGATAGAGCAGCCCCACGCCGACCAACGGAATGCCTAAATCACTCGCGCTTTTTAAGTGATCACCACTCAGTACACCTAAGCCACCGGAATAGTTTTGCAGGGCTTCCGCAATCCCGAATTCCATCGAAAAATAGGCGATGAACGGGGTATCGACATGATTATACTTTTGTGAAAACCAGGTATCTTTCGCCGACATATAGGCATCAAACGTCGTCGTTGCACGTTCCAGATGAGCCATAAATGCCAGATCGTCCATAGCGGCTTGCAGGCGTTCCTGACTTATTCTGCCGAGCATCCATACCGGATTGTGATTAGTCGTTTCCCATAATTCGGGATCAAGACGTCGAAACAACGTCCGGGTTTCTTGATCCCACGCCCACAGCATATTGCTGGCGAGTTCTTTTAACCGTTCTAGCGGCTTTGGTAAATTGGGAGCGACGTTAATCGTCGCCACAGGTTTTACCATCGGCTCTAAGCTCCTATTGTGTTCATAGAATTATGTGACAGTTGGTTCGCGACTTAAACGTTTAAATCAATGCTTGACGAGAGTGAACTGTCCGCGCTTAAGCATAACGTGAATTCTCCACTTGGCAAGGCAGGACTTCTAATCTCGAACGGGTTTTTACAATTTTTCATCCTCTCTTGTATTCGATTTAGCGATACTATATAAAGTATGGATGATGCCACTTGTACAGGTTACCATTGGTTTAGACCATTGATCGCACTTACAATGGCGCTCACGGGACGCTACCATCAAAGGGAGCAATACTTATGTTGACAAAGAAATAGGTGCAGAAAAAGACGGTTTGCAAGGTGACATTCTATACACCTGCTGCAATTGAGGCCGAGACGATCCATCTTGTCGGTGATTTCAACGATTGGGATGAACAAGCCACACCAATGGAAGCACTAAGGGATGGACGTTTCAAGGTGACGCTTGACCTTGAAGCGGGACATGAATACCAGTTCCGCTATTTGGTCAACGCCACAGAATGGCATAATGACTGGGAAGCGGATAAGTATGTCCCTAATCCCTTCATTGGCGATAATTCAGTCGTCATGACGTAAGATGCCAGAAACGTGGTATCAGGCCTCCACACCGGAGGCCTGTGCCTTTACTTCCTTTTAGAATATTTGATCGTTGCCCCATTAGGTACAACGTTGTTTTTGTATGGCGCGAAGTCACTCTCTTCGACATCCGTCCCTAGAATGCACCCGCGCCCGACAGTCATGCCGGATGGGATATGGGTGTTCTTGCCAATGCACACAATGCCCAAATCGCCCATATCCGCAATTTTACCGACCCGCGCATCTTTGCCAATGACCGAAATCTTATCAATAATGGAGCGTTCGACCACCGCATTAGCCTCAATATACACGTCATTCAAAATGACGGATTCACGTACAACGGCACCCGGTCCAACATACACACCCGGCGACAAGACCGAACGTTCAACCGTTGCGCCGTTGGCGATGACCGAACCATCTGTGATAAGACTATTGATGATGGTGGCGCTGTCTTGAATGCGGACAGGTGGACGTTCTTCGCTTCGGGTATGAATCACCCATGTCCGATCATTCAAATTGAGCGCAGGTGGGGATGCCAGTAAATCCATGTGGGCTTCCCAATAAGCATCAATCGTGCCGACATCAATCCAGTAGCCACCATAGGGATAGGCAAAGACGCTCAGGCCTTGCTCGACCATACGTGGGAGAATGTCTTTACCAAAGTCGCGGTTCGAGCCTTCAATCTCTTTATCTTCACGCAGCATCCGCTCTAACGCCGGGTAATTGAATAAATAAACACCCATACTGGCGAGATTGCCGGGTGGATTGTCGGGCTTTTCGATGAAATCGCGCACGCGATAGTCTTCATCGGCATCAATTATCCCAAAGCGGCTGGCTTCGTCCAATGGTACACGAATCGTGCAGACGGTTGCTTCTGCACCTTTTTCGCGATGGAATTGCAACAGAACATCATAATCCATTTCATAGATATGATCGCCAGAGAGAATGAGTACATACTCCGGGCGACCATGCCGCACGAAATTGAGATTCTGGGCGACGGCATCGGCTGTACCGGCATACCAATCGGTATCAAATCGGCCTTTGTAGGGTTGCAACATTTGGACGCCGCCCGTGAAGGTGCGGTCTAAATCCCAGGGGCGTCCTTTGCCGATATGGTCCTGCAAACTGTGTGGACGATATTGGGTGAGGATAATAAGGTCAAAAATATTGGAATTAACACAGTTGCTAAGCGTGAAGTCGATAATGCGATATTTCCCGGCAAATGGCACGGCAGGTTTGGCGCGTTTTGCCGTGAGTGCGCCCAAACGTGTGCCTTCACCACCTGCCAGAATGATGGCTTTTACTCTCATGGAATGTGCCCCTTCCTTTTGCTAATAACCTGTGTGTACAGTTGTGTATATTCCTGGGCGCTTCTGCCCCAACTAAAATCTGTTTGCATGGCGCGTTGTTGCATCGTTTGCCAGACCTTTGGTTTTTGGCGATAGGTGTTAATTGCCCAGCGCAGTGTGCCTTCAATCGCGTCGGGTGCTTCCCATAGGAATGTAAACCCTGTCCCTATATTACCATCACCATTGTCATAATTTGTGACGGTATCCGCTAGTCCACCTGTTTCGCGCACGACCGGCAGCGCCCCATAACGCATCGCCATCATTTGTCCGATTCCGCACGGTTCGAAGTGGCTCGGCATCAGAAACATATCGCAACCAGCATAAATATGTTGGGCAAGGGCCGCGTCATATTGCAGAAATGAACGCACACCACGCCACCGAAAGTCCTGTTCGAGTTTCGCGAAACCATCTTCAAGTTCCGGGTCGCCTGAACCAAGCACGATGACCTGAACATCTGTATTCAGCAGCAGACGACGCAGGGCAGGCAAGGCCATATCAAACCCCTTTTGCCAGACCAATCGACTCACAATACCGATCAAGGGGACATCGGGTCGAACATCAATGCTGGCGTAGTCTTGTAAATGCGCCTTATTCGGTGGACGATGGGTGACAAAATTGTCCGCGCTATAGTTTGATACAAGATAAGGGTCTGTTTCTGGATTCCAGCGGTCTACGTCTATCCCATTAAGGATACCATGTACATCATGACCGCGCGCGCTGATAAGGCCGTTCAGACCATAACCCATCGCCGGATATTGAATTTCTGTGGCATAACGTGGGCTGACTGTCGTAATCACATCCGAATAGGCGATGGCGATTCCGAGCAGATTATCGCCCAAATCTTGATACGTCAAATCGGGCTGATGCCGCCCATGAACACCGGCCTCGAACAGCCAACCACCCGCATTGTCGCCTTGATAGGCAATGTTGTGAATTGTGGTGACTGTCCCTATTTCGCCCCATATCGGATTCGCACGGCTTTCATGAATCAGGAATGGAATTAGTCCGGTGTGCCAGTCATTGACATGAAACACATCAGGAAACCAGTCCAGGCGTTCATGGAGCTGCCATGCGACTGCCATCGCTGCTTGATTGAAAAATACAAAGCGTGGCATATCCCAATCCCAAACAGTATAGACTGACGAGTCATTGCCGAAATAAGGCCACGATTGAATGAAATAGAAGGGTGTGTCATCAACAAGTGTGGTATACACTTCAACAGTTGACGTCCCTTTACGATGGGGGAAGTCAAATGTGAAGAGATGACTCACCTGATGCTGCTGGCGATTGATGAATCCATAACCCGGCATAATCACTCGTGCATCGATACCATTATTGCGTAGGGCGGTGGGCAGCGAACCAACCACATCAGCTAATCCACCCACCTTGGCAAACGGTGCAGCTTCTGCACTTGTGAACAGGATATTCATCGTGTGTCATTTCTCCCAAATCAGATATTGATGGTGTCTACAGCAGTGTAAGTCTTGAGTGTGTTCGCCAGGGTTACATGCTTATTGCACGAACCAGCGAACATCAATATCCGGGAAGACCTTATCGAGTTCCCAGAATTCATCGGCAAGGGCGCGGTCTGGCGCGTTATTTTCCACGCTGGCGGTGAGCTTATCGAAACGTTCGACGTGCTGACTAAATCGTTGGATTGCATATTCGCGCGCCTGCCCGGTGGTGACGAGGAAAGGCCAGTCGGAACTTGATAACAGCAGCAGTTCACGCGCAGCCTGCTGCAATACCGCCAGGGTATCACCAGACGCATTGACATGTTTTGTGGCGAGGGCTTGCATTCGCGCTTCGGCATTGTGTATGGGCTGCCACATCCAGTTGGTTTCGCCATTGTCCCATGTGAAGTGTCCGCCGCCTGCACCCCATGAGCTTTCCGGGATATGCAGCACATCTTGCGGTGGATGTGCGCTAACAAATGCGCTGGCAGTCGTGAGTTCAACTTCGGGATTGTTTGCCAGATGGCGCAGCACTTTGCCAATCCAGGTCACACCTTCAAACCACCAGTGCCCGAACAACTCGGTATCATAATTTGAGGCAATGAGGCCATAGTGCCCTGTGCTATTATGATATTCGCGCAGTAAATCGCCAACCAGATGGGCGAAATGCTCGGCATGTTGCTCGACCTTGTGTGCCGCCCAATCGGGATGGTAATAATCTTTATGGGCGAGGTCGATTTTTGCGCCACTTACACGCCAATATTGCAATCCACTCGTCCCCGCTTTTTTGTGAAATTCACGATAGTCAAAGTCACCCGGATACCCCCAATCGGCGCTCCATACCTGCTGTCCGGTGCTGTTGTTACGCCCGATAACTGCGACACCAGAATGCTGCTCGGCACTGCTGCCTGCGGCTGTTTCGCTCACGAAATAGGGCTGGAACGTCGTTGCCGGGCGTTCCGGGGTGGTGGTGGACGCGGGAATGACATAGCGCCGTTTAATTTCACCATACGGGCCAATCACATCACCAGCGGCTACCCCAACAGGTTGTCCTCCGGTGATGGTATGGGTTTCGCTGAAGAAGACTTTGATGCCATTTTCGGCGAGGAAGGTTTCAATGCCGGGTCGTGTGACGCCTGCATCTGTAATATAGGCGGGGCGGTAGGCACATTCGGGCAGCCATATCCCCGTTGGTTGTCTTCCAAACAAAC
>CAZTLI010000116.1:0-12655 GCA_964614375.1 uncultured Anaerolineaceae bacterium | reverse complement strand
CGGCAAGCGGATGATCGGGCACACATCCTGTTGTTCGAGCGTGATCTCAAATCCGTATTGTTGCAAAAAGTAAGGAAAGCGCGTTGTCGTGGGAGAGTCTTCAGGGATATTGCAATAGTCCAAGCTGTCGTATGCGTCACGATTTTGGGCGAGGAACTGCGCGAACTGGTCTAATACCGGGTCAATACAATCCGCATCGACAATCACATCAAGATAGTCCGTGACATCTTCACAACCGATACTACAGACCACCCGTCCTTGCGCCGTATCATTCAAGATGAACCAGGGCGCGATACCGAGCAAGCGATCTGTCTCATCGCGTGCGACAACAATCCATAACTGCCCCGGCGCAAAAGTCGTCCACCACAATGACTGCCATTCCCACGTACAAAAAATATGATTACAGGCACTTCTTTCCAGTAAATCATTCCATTCTGGTTTCAATTCGTCAAACACGCTTGATTGTTCATAAAGCGTTAACTTCACGGGGCAATATGTCCTCTGCTGTTCAATCATGCTAAAAATGCGTCCCTATCTTAACCAATAAGCCATTAACAACAAGTTAGAGTTGTATAAAGTTCCCCGCATTTCAACCCGTCGCCGCAATTCAAGCGGCAAAACTAATCAGGTTATTCAAAAAACCCACTTTTTCGGGTAATTTACCCTAATAGTAAGCGACCCGGTTCATAGTGTCAACTGAAATTGGACTTACAGCTCAGATTGTGGTCAGGCCATGCGGTTACAGGTACACTTGAATGCAATTAAGATTCTTTCGAGGCGGATCTTATGAAGAAAAAACTGCGTGGCATTAAACGTCATACTAAACTTCTGGATTTTAATCTGTATCGTGTTGAAGTCCCCATTCGCGGTTTAGCGGATGCCCATCTCAGCGTCATAGATATGTGGCCTGCGGAAATCGAACGCACCATCATGTTCGTGCATGGTTACGCCGGATGTGCAGAAACATGGGAATTCCAGATCAATCATTTCGCGCGCGATTATCGGGTCATCGTACCTGACCTGCGCGGTCATGGGCAAAGCGATGCACCCTATACCCAATATACCATGCAGGAATTGGTCGAAGACCTGCATACCATCGCCGAAGAACTCAATCTCCCCGAAAAGTTTGTTCTCGTCGGGCACTCGTTCGGTGGTTCAATTTGTGTCGAATATGCCAATGCACATCCTGAACGCCTTGAAAAATTAGTGCTCATTGCAACAGCAGGTGAATATCCATTGCCACGCGCGGCATCGCTTGCCTATCGTATTCCAACAGCCGCGTTTCGTCCCTTATGGCGTTATCGTCCCCGTTGGAACGCCGAACTGCATGTCATGAAACGCATGATGCTGAACAATCTACGCAAATGGAAAGGCTGGCCTCTGCTGCGGAACATCACCACGCCATCCCTCGTGATCACAGGCGAGCGTGATAATTATTTCCCGCGATATGTGTTTGATGATGTCGGCAAAATGGTGCCCAATGCCGAAATTTATGATGTTGGGTCAGCCAAACACAAAGTCCAATTAGAGCGTCATCAAGCGGTCAATCGCGCGCTCGAACGGTTTATAGAGACCAAACAGCGCAGTTCATGGCGTGGGGCAAATAAAGAAAGTGACCTTTTGCAGCGGCGACCCTGGCTCACCCATTATGGTGAAGATGTGCCCGCCACAATGCCTATCCCTCGCCAACCGTTACACCGATTCCTCGAAAGTGCCGCCGATTGGGTGCCTAAGCGCGATGCGGTTGTGTTTTACGACAAAACTTTGACCTATGACCAGCTCAATAAAAAAGTCAACCAGTTTGCACATGCCCTCCAGGGTCTCGGCGTCAAACCGGGTGATCGCGTCATTATGGTCTTGCCCAATACACCGGAAATGATAATCGCCTACTATGCAACACTGAAAATTGGCGGTGTGGTCGTGCTGCCGAATCCAGATGCAGATGCGTCACGAATCGTCCAACAGATTAAAGAAACCACGCCCGGCGTGCTGATTACACTAGAAGCCTATGCGCCACTTGCTGAAGCACTGCAATCCAATACATCTATCGAGCATGTGGTTTTTGTGAACATTCGCACTGTGATTGCAGCCAGTTCCTTCAAACAAATTCTTGCAAATGCTCGCATTCCAGAAGAAAGCCCATCCACATTGCGTAAACTCGGCTTTTTGATGGACGAACTGATGATGGACGCCACGGTCAACCCGCCGCATGTAGAAGTATCGAGCAATGATTTGGCTGTCGTCATCTATACCAGCGGTACAACCGATGATCCAAGAGGGGTCTGCCTTACCCATAATAATCTGGTCGCCAATGCGCTGCAAACACGCCACTGGATACCCGATTTACAATATGGCACAGAGTCGTTCTTATCCGTTATCCCATTTATGCACAGTTACGGTATGACGAGCGCGATGAACATCCCGATTGCGATGGGAGCGACCATCATCGTATTGCCCGTGTTTGAGCTAAATCAGGTCCTTGAGCACATCAAAAAATATAAACCGACGGTTTTCCCCGGTGTGCCTTCTATGTACACGGTCATCAATCAAGCACGTAATGTCCGTTCGTATGGTCTCTCATCCATAAAAGCCTGCATTAGCGGCGCCGCACCCCTACCGATTGAAGTACAAGAAGCCTTTGAGAAACTCACACGCGGACGATTGGTCGAAGGCTATGGCTTGACTGAAGCCTCCCCGGTGACCCATTCGAATCCGCTGTTTGGCGTGCGTAAAGTGGGCAGCATTGGCATACCGATACCGAACACGGACGCGAAAATTGTAGACATCTTCACCGGTGAAGATGTGCCTCCAGGTCACATTGGTGAATTGGTGGTGCGCGGCCCACAGGTCATGAAAGGCTACTGGGGAGACGTGAATGGCGATACGGAATCAACAATCAAAGAGGGTTGGCTGTTGACGGGTGATGTCGCGGTGATGGATGCCGATGGCTATTTCAAAATCATCAGCCGCAAACGCGATACCATCATGACAGGCGATTTTAGTGTGTATCCACGCGATGTCGAGGAAGTGCTTTATGAAAACAATAAGGTCATGGAAGCCGCGGTGGTTGGCATTGGTCACACCGAAGGCGAACAACGAGTCAAAGCCTTCGTCGTGCCACGCCCCGGCACGAGTTTATCACAGGAAGAACTGCTCGACCTGTGTCGCCGTCGCTTAGAAGAATATGCGGTGCCGTGGGAAATTGAATTCCGCGAAGAACTGCCGAAATCGTTTGTGGGCAAAGTGCTCCGCCGGATGCTGACCGAACAACCACGCGAAAATTAATGTAAAACCAATAGAACTGGCTTATGATTGGCACACTCGCACGTCCTGAAACTGAGATTCCCTAATCGATGAAAGAGAAACTACCCCTGTTTCCACTCAATACCGTTTTGTATCCGGGAATGCCCATCAAATTGAATATATTTGAAGAACGATACAAACAGATGATTAACTATTGTGTGACCCAGCACAGTCCTTTTGGGGTTGTCCTGATTAAAACAGGGCGCGCTGAATTCGGGCCATTAGCAGAGCCATACACGGTCGGTTGTACGGCTCATATTACGAACCTGACGCATTCCGATGACGGCACTATCAGCGTTACCGCAGTGGGACGTGAACGCTTTCGCATACATGAACTCAATTATGACCAACCCTATCTGAGGGGCGATGTCGAGTTGTTTCCGCTTCAAAATACCGACCTTTCTCAAGACAATAAACAGGATCGTGTGCTGCGAAAACTCATAGCCCGCTATCTTGATTTACTCAAACAGGCCAGTCGTGTACAATTCGACACAGGCAGGCTGCCAACGGATCCGCTCGTATTGGCCTATCTTGCATCTGTCATCATTAAAACGGGTAACGAACAAAAACAATCCCTGTTAGAATCAGAATCCGTAGCTGAACTGCTCCAACGTTTATGCGACTTGTATCGTTATGAAATCACCATGCTGACCATATTACTATCTGAACCAGAAGATACATCCTCCAACCCCTCTTTTTCGTGGAATTAACCGACCCACCCCATTTCACAAGATAGCGCCGAATCGCAAAATCGCTATAATCCACCACATGCCCTTTCACACAAGGATCATACGGATTATGGCTGATACAGTTGAACATACCTCAACATCACCAAGCATGATAAAGCGCCTCCTGCTCGGGATGCTCATATTTGTCCCGCTTGCCTTCATTTTGCGCCTCACCAATGGCAGCGAAGGTCTCATTTTTCTGTTTGCCGCGCTGGGTATCGTCCCTCTTGCCGATTTAATCGGTGAAGCGACAGAGGAACTCACCGTCTACACGGGACCGCGTCTTGGTGGACTCCTGAATGCGACACTGGGGAATGCGGCAGAACTCATCATCACCATTTTTGCAATAAGCGCCGGACGCCAAACACTGGTACTCGCGTCAATTACGGGCAGCATCATTGGTAATCTACTGCTGGTATTGGGGTTAAGCCTTCTGCTTGGCGGATTGAAAAACGGCATTCAAACATTTGATCGGCGAACCGCGTCAATAAACGCCACTTTGCTCATTCTGGCGATTACGGCGCTGATCATTCCATCGCTGTTCCACTCCGCTTTCATTGACGCCGGGGACGTTGATTCATTGAATGAACTCTATTTTAATGAGGGCGTCGCGGTGGTGATGATCGTCATCTATGCGCTCAGTCTGGTTTATTCGTTCCGCACGCGCAATACGACGGTTCAACGCGAAGTGGTCACACACGAATCCCGCTGGACTCTGCAATTCAGCATCATTGTCCTTATCGCAGCAACGGTGGCGATTGTGTTCATGAGTGAACTTCTCGTGGGTACAGTGGAACATGCTGTAGAAGCAATCGGCATCTCCGAGTTGTTTATCGGTATTATCATTATCCCACTGGTCGGCAATATCGCGGAGCATCTGGTCGCGGTAGAAGTTGCCATCAAGAATCGGATGGAGTTGAGCCTTGCCGTATCTATTGGGTCGAGTCTACAAATCGCGCTGTTTGTGACGCCGCTGCTGGTCTTCGTCGGGCTGATAATGCAACAACGCCTGTTACTGGTCTTCAGCAGTTTTGAGATAATTGCGTTGGCGGGCACAACCCTTGTGACTGCATTCATCGCCAATGACGGCGAGTCTAATTGGTTGGAAGGGGCGATGCTGCTGGGGGTGTATATCATCATCGCCATCGCCTTCTTCTTCCTGCCCTTTGCCCATGCTGTACCGAATCTGTAGACGAACCTGAGGCGCTTAGCCCGTCGGTATCCCGGCACTCATCGTCCGCAAACGACGGGTTAACACCCGAATGATGCCGCGCACGACATCTGGATAATCGGCGACCAGTTCAAAAAACGCATCTTGATTCAGCTTCAGCAAGAGCGAGTCCTGTGTCGCCGTTACGGAAGCATTGCGCGGCTCCGAATCCAGCAGCGCGAGTTCACCGACAACTTCACGCTCGCCCAGAATCGCAATCGTGCGGTCACCGTCATGCACCCGCATTTCACCACCAGCGATGATATACATGTGGTCGCCGATGTCGCCCTTACGAATGATTGTTTCGCCCGCCCGTACCTCTTCTTCTTCAAGAATTGAGGCGATTTCTGCCAGCAAATCGTCGGGCGTTTCCGAAAAAATACTCACGGTCTTTAAGATAATCACTTTCTCGATTGTCAGCAGCAATTTACGCCCTCCGCGTATCTCTCGTTCTATTTGTGTAATGGTGCGTTCCAGGATTGACGAACCACCCGTTGTCGCATCTTTAGAAATCCTGATCTCGCCTGTATCACGCTTGCGCTGCACAAATAAGCGATACAAACCCGGCGCAATGTGATACAGCGTCCAGAGTGCTGTTTCGCCGACCAGCGAATCGTGCGGATTATCTTTCAATACTTCGACCACCGTCTCGGTATATTTCAGGCGGTCAAACGATGGCACGATATACAGGCCGCACACTTTTGTCCACGGAAACACATACTTTTTCGATGCCAGGAGCAATTGCTTGAAGCGGTCGTCTGTCGGCATATGCTCCTGCGGGAAGTGTTCGCTGAAGAGCGCTGGCAACTGCTCTGCCGACGTGTCATCAAACAATGGCAGAATCAGCGTCTTCAATTCCTGCGATAGTTGAACATCAAGAATCTCAAGCGCATACGCCCGTCGCTGACGCGATTGGTGGAACACATTCTCCAAGACCTGTGCCATCGACTTCGTATCATAGATAAACGACAGCAAGTATAAAATCCGGCGTCGGGTTTGGTGCAGTTCGTTTTCCAGCGCCTCGACAACCATCCCCATCGACTCATCACCCTGCAAATCCTCTATCGCTGTTATTGTCCACGACACCCCCGCAAGCTCATCATTCACTAAATCCAGCAAATGCGGCACAAAATCAGCATCGGCATTAAAGTTACACGCCCACAACGCCATTAGCACTTGATAGCGCACAATGTCATCAGAAAAGTCGATTTTACGTCTTAGGCGCTCGACGGCTTCTGGAGAACGGATGCGTCCAAGCGTCCGAACAAGGCGAATCCGTGCCAGTTGTGTCTGATTAGTGGCATAAAATGCCTCGTCAATCAATGGCAGAATTGTATCGCCGCCCGCTGCCAATGTTGCGACAGCGGCTGCACCCACTGCGGCGGAATCGAGATTTTCAATGAGAAGCGGCCATAACTTAGGATTCTGGACTTTGCCCGCGGCCAATACTGCGGCCCGGCGCACGCGCGGATGGTCATCTTTCAACAAGTTGAGCAGCGGGCGATAGAAACTTTGTATACCGACTTCGCCCAATAATCGGGCAACGACTTCACGCTCGGCTACCGATTCCGAGTGTTCCAGTGAAATCGCCTTTTCACCCGCTACCAGCACCCCCTCAATACCGCCACTCCGCAGCAAACCGACCATCGCGCCCATACGGATTTCAACATTTTCGTGATCGAGGAAGGGTATGACTTGTTCAAGAACTTCCGTTTCGCCCAATGTCGATAGTGTCCGCAGCAACCGGCCCAGCACAACAGGCACAGTCTCGGCAGAGGCGCGGGCGCTGACCGCTGGCAACGCTGAAATCAGGCGATGTTGTTCTATCTTGTTGAGCACTTCTGTCCGCACTTCCGGCGCGGGATGATTTAATAACTGTGTCAAAAAGGGTTCAAACAGATCATGTTCAGCCGCTTCGAGCATATTCAGGGCATAAATCACTTCGCCGGGATGTTCACTTTGTAAGCTGCGAGTCAAAATTGCCATACCCGAACCATCGAGTGTCAATGCGGCACGCCCTAATCGGCGTCCCGACAGCGCATCCACTAGCACATTCTTGTACTCGCGATTCAGCAGGGTAATGATAATCATCCATACTAACAGCACAAATACCGACGCGAACATCAACTGAACGGCGCTAAACGAAAATACCTGGTTAAGCACAAGCAGGAATATACCGGCAATAATGCCCGCAATCGCCTCGACAATGCTCTCAGAGACCGTCTGTACAGACAGCCGTTGTTCCGTTGGCAGTGGTTGGTACAGGACCAGATTCGCCGATTGATTGACTGTATAGCGCAGCCCTTTATCCAACAGCTTGGTGACGACAACGAACCAGAACACCAGCATCACCGGCCCCGCTAATTGTGCTGCTGCGACGACCGAAACTGCGCCCACAGTTAATGCCAGAGGCAGCGCCAGCAATCCGGCAACGACACCATAGCGATTAATCAATGTCCCGGCCAGAAATGTGCGGCTGATGAACTGGAACACCCCACCAATTGCCAGAAACACGCCGAGAAAACTGGCTAAGTCAGCATCATTGGGGAACTGCTGTTCAGCGACTGTATAAAAGGCATTATCAAGAAAATAGAGTGATGTGACGGTAAAGGCCGCCAGAATAAAAATGAGGACGATATAGCGACTCTGGAACAGTTTCCGTATCGGCGCTCGTTCTTCTGTTCCATTGAGACTTCTGAATGACACATCGCCCATCGTTGAACGAACAATCGAGAACATGACAATGATGGAAACGATCACACCCGCCGCGCCGATAATCAGCAAATTAAGTGTGCCGATACCCCGTACCAGTGCCGACGCCGCCAATCCACCCACAATCGCTGCCACCACTTCGCCCGACCCGATGAGACCATAGAGTCGTTTGGCCTGCCGCACCTCAAAAACACGCCCTGCCAAACCCCAGAATTCGAGGCTGTTCAAAACCCACATCAACTCAAACCAGATCGCCAGCACCAGCGCAGGCCAGCGTTCGTCCGTCCACTCAAACAACAATCGCAAAATCACAATCGCCGCAAACGTCCCAACCAGATTGACGACCATCAATGTCGTAAACGAAAGACGCCGTTCCAGCCGCGAATAGATCAAACCCACGATGGCGATGACTATCGTCGAGAGGATATACATATAGGGCAGGTCGGCTGCGCTGTAATTTTGGAGGAAGAGCGTGCCGTTAGCGGTTTCGGTGAATGTGCGGGTAAGGCCAATGAAAAACGAATGGACGATAAAGAGCAGGACAAGACGGCCTTCGCCGCTCCGAATGTTAAAAAGTTCAGATAATGCGATTAATAGTTTCATTTAGCCATATCCGGTTGCGATGTCGCGCTACGCATCCCACATTGTAAACCGCATTGACATAAAATGAACCTAAAAATTGAAATGTAACGCGATGAAGAGGAATTTATCCAGTCGATTGACGCGGTGGACGGGGGACAAACGCGGGTGTATTAGCGACATAGGTCTCGTAACCCGGTTTACTTTTCCTGAGACTCCGCTCTAACAATGCAACTCCAGACACGCGCACCAGCAGATAGGTCATCAACAATGGACTGAGAATGGTCAACCACCCGCCCGGTATAGACACAGCAATCAACCAGAAGCCCCACCACTGGCACGCATCGCCAAAATAATTGGGGTGGCGCGACCACGCCCAGACACCTGTCGTTAACAGTTTGCCTTTATTTTCGGGATTGGACTTGAAACGCATCAACTGCCAATCGCCCACCGCCTCGAAATAGAAGCCAATCGCCCACACCACCACTCCGATCATGTCGAACACGGTGATTGATGATGGATTGCTGTGAATCATCGCCGCCAGCAAAGGCGCCGAGACCAGCCACATAATCACACCCTGCAACACGTACACACGGAAAAAACTCACCCACCAGTAACTCGTGCCGTGTTGATCGCGCCATTTCTGATAGCGAAAGTCTTCGCCATGACCCATATTTCGCACACCAATATGCACCGACAACCGCAGTCCCCAGATAGCGACTAGGCCGGTCAACAACCCTTTGCGAATGATATAACCATCGGGTGTGAGCGCAAAATAGGCAATTGCGGCAACCACGAAGCCTGCACCCCAGAAAATATCGACAATGCTGGAATTTTTGATAAGCACGCTCACCAACCAAATGGCAGTCATAAATATCAGTATCACACCCAGTCCCACAAGATACGCTTCGACAAACGACATGGTACTCATCCATGGCTATTCAATGCGGCAATCACACCAGCATACCACGTTTCAGGTTGATGAGACAGAATCCGGTGCCCGTTCGAGCGTAGGTCAAACGGTGGCTTGTTGCACCTTTCCATGTCCACAAAACCCCGCTACTATCACCGCCATACACGAGGGATATTATGTCCACACCCATTACCAGACAGTCAAGATTGCGTCGCTACAGCCGCACATGGTTAAAAATCATCATTGTGACGCTTATTGCCCTTGTTGTATTGGAAGTGCTGCTGCAACTGGTGTTTACACGATTGCCGATTGCTCTGACCGGACGAATGCCACAATATCCCATCCGCTACGGAATCAACTTTGATACAGCGCATGGCGCACGAGAATATCCCGCCAATGAAGAGGTCAACCTGACAGTGACACAATTCTATGGGGATTTGTATACACTTACATGCCTTTCCCCAGCCGACGCGCCAGATACCGAACCCTATACAGTCCAGTACACGCGCGACGAACACGGTTTCCGTAATCCGACGCCCTGGCCTGATGACATCGACATCGCGATTACGGGCGATTCGTTCACGGCAGCAGAGGCGATACAACATCCCTACTGGGAAAATCTCGCGCCCTCTATGCTGGTATTCGGATTACCGGGCAGCGGCAGTCTGGAACAATCGATCCTGCTGCGAACGTATGGCCTGTCCCGTTCGCCCGAAATCGTCATCATGGCCTATTTTGGCGGCAACGATATACAGGATACAATACGTTTCCATCGTGCTCAAGCAGCAGGCGAAACGCTCTATTCACAGGCCAATCGTGATCGACGCCCGTGGGAATATCTGGTCACATTTCATCTAGCACTACTGGGACGTGACCTATTAACGCGCACCAGCACATCCGAACCGTGTGTCTATCCCATATCAGACTCTCAAAACACGCCGGTGGCGTTTTACAGTGAATTTCTGTCGTTTGCGACGATTCCGGCAGACAGCCTAAGTGAGAGTGAAGGTTTCAGCTATACACGCGATGCCATCATAACGGCGGCTAATGAAACACAAGACAGTGGTGCGGTGTTTGTGCTCGTCTATATTCCGTTCAAAGCACAGGTACAGTGGCATCTCCTCAGCGATGATCAAATCGCCCGGATTGGTGAAGCAACACAGGTGCTGATACAGTCTGGCGATGGCTTCGAGGCCTATCCCGCAGACATCGACGGCGCGACTGTCGGACAGCGCATCACACTAAATATGGATGCACAACGGCGACTATTAGCCGAGACCGCCGAAGAAAATGGGTTTCTATTTTTAGATTTGACGCCCTATTTTCAGGAAGCGGCGTCAGCGGGTATTGCGACCTACTTTTTCGGTGACACACACTGGAATCAGACCGGGCATAATTTGGCGGGGCGGGTCTTGCGCGACTTCTTAACAGAGGAAGGTCTGCTCTCGCCATAGCGTTACACACATTGACACACCAAAAATCGTTGTTTATGATTTGGCCTTTGAAATCTGAATTCTATGCCCGTGTCTAATGCGCGGCTGTTTTTGGAGGAATCCCCTTGCGAGCAATCAACAGTATCGCGTGGAAACGCCTGATGGTCATCTCCGCCATTGTGGGTGACGTAAATGGACGTGCCATTGCGACTCTTTTTTACTTTACGATACTCGTGCCCTTTGGCATTGGATCGGCACTATTTAGCGACCCGCTGCGGATCAAACAGCAAACATCACAGTGGCTTGAACGTGAACCCGTGCCGACTGATCTCGAATCGGCTAGAGAACAAGGTTAATGCCGATGTATATTCTAGGTCTCTCATTTTATTACCACGATTCAGCAGCCGCGCTCATTAAAGATGGCGCGCTGGTCGCCGCGGCGATGGAAGAACGGTTCTCGCGTAAAAAACACGACAACGATTATCCGCAATTGGCTATCGACTTTTGTCTCAAACAGGCAGGCATTACAGCCGATGACCTTGATTATGTCGTGTTCTATGAAAAGCCGCTGCTGAAGTTCGAGCGAATCCTGCTCTCGACGCTGAACACCTTCCCGCGTTCCGCCGGAGTCTGGCGCGAGTCGATGCTCAATTGGCTCAAAGACAAGCTCTGGATAAAATCGCTGCTCCAGACTCGCCTAAAAATAAAAACAGACAAAATATTGTTCTGTGATCACCACATGAGCCATGCAGCCAGCGCGTTTTTCGCCAGCCCCTTCAAAGAGGCCGCCGTCCTCACGGTGGATGGCGTTGGTGAGTGGACAACGACGACACTTGGCACAGCCACCAGTTACTGGAATGGCGATAGTGCGGGTAAGAATGAAATCAATCTATTCCAGGAACAGCGTTTCCCGCATTCGCTTGGTTTGCTCTATTCCGCATTCACGGCTTGGCTTGGCTTCCGTGTGAACAATGGTGAATACAAAGTCATGGGGATGACGCCCTATGGTCAAGCGCGCTATGTTGACAAAATCAACAAGGTGTTCCAGTACACACCGGGCGACGGTAGTTTCCGGTTGAATATGGATTACTTCGCGTTCCACTACTCCACCGAAAGCACCTACAACCAGAAGTTCCTCGATTTGTTCGGGCCACAGCGGGACGATAGAACCGAATTTTTCACCATGAACACCAACCCGGAGCGTTCAGCAGAAAAAGCGGCAATGGATCAAAACCAATATTACGCCGACGTTGCCGCCAGCATTCAGCTTGTCACGGAAGAAACGCTCATTAGTATCGCCAACAAGCTCCACGAAAAAACGGGCATGAAAAAGCTGGTGATGGCGGGTGGTGTGGCGCTCAATACAAAAGCCAATTATCGCCTGCTCAGTGAAACACCCTTTGAAGAAATCTATATCCAGCCCGCAGCCGGTGACGATGGCGGGGCATTGGGTGCGGCATTATGGGCGTATCATATTGTGCTCGGCAAACCGCGTGATTGGGTCATGCCCCATGCCTATTGGGGGCAGGAATACAGCGAAACAGAATTGCGTGACTTCCTCGATAATCAAGGCGTCAAATACGAGGATTTCACCGATAACGACGACAAAATGCTGGACATCCTCGCCGACGAGATGACGCGCGAAAACGTCATCGGGTTCTTTCAAGGGCGGTTTGAATGGGGGCCGCGCGCGCTGGGCAATCGCAGCATTCTTGCCGACCCGCGCAGTGAAGCGATGAAAGAGGTCGTCAATACCAAAATCAAATTCCGCGAACCC
>CAZTLI010000115.1:0-12724 GCA_964614375.1 uncultured Anaerolineaceae bacterium | reverse complement strand
CAAGCCAATGTCCAACTGCGGCATAGCGAAGAGCGGTATCGGCAGTCTATCGAAAATTCGCCGAACCCCGTTCTTTCTGTTGATCGACAAGGGATTATCCAGTCGTGGAACAAGGCGTGTGAAAATTTCTTTCAGCATAAACGTGAAATTTTGGGGCAGCACTATCAAGTATTGTTGTGGGATGCTGAAACGCGACATCAGATTGATTCGATAGTCAAACGCATTTTCGATAAACGCGAATCGGTGGATAGCATTGAAATTGCCTATAAGAGCAAAGATGGCACAGAACGGCACACCGTTTCCCGCTTATATCCGCTGTTTGACGCGGATGGTCATGTGACGGAATGTGTATTTGGCAATACCGATATTACAGAACGCATCGCTGCACAAAGGCGACTGCAACAAAATGAGGAACGCCTGCGTGATCTGATCCATAATATGCCGGTGATGCTGAATGCGTATGACGAACACGGGCTAATTGTGGCGTGGAATCGCGAATGTGAGCGGGTTACAGGTTATACAGCAGAGGAGATGATCGGCAATCCCGATGCGCTGCGACTGCTGTATGCGACAGATGAAAAACTGTTGCAGCTATGGCAAAAACAACATGAATCCGGTGCGACCTATCGCGATTGGGAAATCGAACTGCAAGCAAAAGACCAGACTGTACGGACGATTTCGTGGTCCAACATTAGCCAGCACTATCCAATTTCGGGTTGGGCATCGTGGAGTATTGGTGTCGATGTGACGATGCGTGTTCATGCAGAAGAGGCGCTGCGTGTCTCTGAACGGGAACTGCAATCGAAGACCGAATCGCTCACTGTGAGCAATGCTATCGCTGATTATCTCTATCGTTCACTGGATTTTCGGACAGTTGTGGAACGCGCGCTCGATTCGATTGTCGAATATACACAGGTGCAGTCGGCGGGTATTCTGTTTTTAGATGAAGACGCGGATACACTTAATCTCCTGTCGTCACGCGGTTTCACCGAAGAAACGCTCAAAGTCGGCTCGGTGCTCCCATTACAGGGCAGTCTGTCGGGTCTTGCGGTTCAACGCAAAGAGATCGTGACCAGCGTGGATTTGCAGCACGATGAACGGATTGAGCCGGATGTGCGCGCCGCTCTTACACAACAACAGCTCAATAGTGTTGTCGTTATCCCGCTTTTGTTCCAGGAACAAGTGCTGGGCACGATGAATCTGATTTATGAACACGTCCATCACCTGACAGAACAAGAACGCGAGACATTGCTGTCGATTGGCAAAACAATCGGGCTGGCAATGGTCAATGCCCGTTACGTGATGCAGATCGAGGAGGAAATCCACGAACGTCAGCGCGCCGAACAAGCCGAGCGCGAACGCAGCGACCAGCTTGAACAACTGCGTCAGGCAAGTCTGGTTTTGACCGCCAGCCACGACCTGCAAACGATCCTAAACCTGATAGCGCATTATGCACTGCGATTGGTCGATGCGGATAACACGCATATTTTCTTATATGACGGACAGAAACTGTCTTTTGGTACTGCGCTGCGTATGGATGACGAAATCGCCAAACCCTTTGCCGAGCCGCGGCAGGATGGCCTCACGTATACGGTTGCCCGCGAAGGGAAACGGCTGGTCGTTTCTGATTTGCAGGCGCATCCGATGTTCAAAGATACCGAATGGCATGGCGCAATCGTGGGCTTGCCGCTGCGGATAGTCGATCAAGTGCGGGGCGTGATGAATGTCGCCTTTACAAAACCGCACAATTTTGATGAGAACGAACTGCGCGCGCTTGATTTATTGTCCGATCAGGCAGCCATTGCCATCGCTAATGCCCAATATGTGACCAAGATACAAGACGAAATTGCCGAACGTCAACGCGCCGAAAAAGCCGAACGTGAACAACGCGCGATGGCTGAGGCATTACGCGATACTGCCGCGATTCTGACGAGCAGTCTGGATTATGAAGAGGTGGTCAGCAGCATACTGGAACAGGTCAAGCGGGTTGTTCCCTATAAGGGCGCTAGCATTTTGTTGATTCACGGCCTGAAGGCACTCATGATTGGGTATCGTGGATTGGTCGCAGGCGCAAGCGAAGCCGAATTCAGAGAAAACTTTTCGCTCGACATTCATGAAGCCCCCAATCTGCGCTGGATGATTGACCAGAAACAACCACTTGTGATCCGGGATGCGAGTAAAATTGAGGGTTTTAGACTGAAGGGTGGCATCCCCTGGATTCGATCTACAGTGGGTGCGCCGCTTGTGTCGGAGGGTCAGGTGGTTGGCTTTATCCATCTGGATAGCGATGAAGTTGGCACATTTACGCAAACAGATGCCGAGCGTTTGATGGCCTTTGCTAATCAAGCATCGAATGCGCTGCGGAATGCGCGTAAAGCGGCTGAACTGGAAACGCACATTGCCGAACGCACGCAGGAATTGGAGCTAGAGCGCGCCCAACTCCGCGCCATTCTCGACGCTATGCGCGATGGTGTCGTTTACCGTACCATCAGTGGCGAAGCTCAATATATCAATCAAGCACTGAGTGATCTCACAGGTTACACAGCACAGGAATGGCTGGACCGCGAAAACGACATCCGTCAGGCGCTAATACGTGGGATGTGGTCAGAACTCGACAGTGATTCTACAGTGCATGTGGAGCGATATGGCTTTTGGCGGCGCGATATCAAGCTGTACCGCAACGATGACACCATGTTTGACGCCAATATCACCGTCACCAGCGTGAAAGGCGCAGACGACAACATTGTCGGGCTTGTCACGGTTATTCGCGATATTAGTCAAGAGAAGGCCCTGCAAGAGCAAAAAGCGCGCTTCATCACCGCTGCATCTCATGAATTACGCACACCGATCACCAATTTGAAAACCCGGCTTTATCTACTCAAGCACAAACCGGATGCCTTGCCTATTCATTTGCCTGTTTTGAACGCTGTTGCCGATAACATGCAGAAGTTGGTCGAAAGTCTGTTTGATATTTCGCGCTTTGAACGCGGCATCATCGACCTGAGTCGGCAGGAAATGATTCTGCAAAAATTCCTCAATCACATTATCGTCATCCATGAACCAGACGCTCAACGGATGCAGATTATCCTGCAATTAGTCATGGTAGAAGAGCCGCTGTGTGTCTATGGCGATGAAATTCGCCTCAAGCAGGTTGTTGATAATTTACTGTCTAATGCGATGAAATTCACACCACAACACGGCAAAATCACTATTCGCTTAGACAAAGTGACAGCAGACACTGGTGAGGAGTTGGCACGGATTCAATTGCATGATACCGGGGTTGGCATCAGTGAGGAGCATGTCCCGCATTTGTTCCAGCCATTCTTCCGGGGTGATCAGGATAAAAATGGCGCTGGATTGGGGTTGAGTATCGCGCGTGAAATTGTTTTGCTGCATGGTGGCGACATCACCGTTGAAAGTCAACCCGGTCATGGCAGTACATTTACCATCAATTTACCACTGATACCTTTAGAAGCCTCTCCATCCCGGTCTTGATGGGTTCGACCTTTTGTAATCAGGAAGGAATAATGGATGGCTTATTCGCCATTAGAGCTGGCGCACGCCTTCATCAAAACAGGGGAACTCGATGATGCCCTAGAAGCGTTGACGCAGCATCTGGATAACCATCCTGATGATGAGAGTCGGCGCTTACGCGCACAGGTTTTAATGCGTCTGCCCGGCGATGACAACTTGCGCGCGGCGTTAAGGGATTTTGACACACTCAGCGAACACACGATTGATGACTCTGTGCGGCGTTCTATTGTTCTGGAACGCCTTGGGGAATGGCGGCAAGCTGTGCAGGCCATGCGTCACATTTGCGCGCAGGATGAGCGCGATGAACGTTTGGCGGAACGGCTTGTACAATTGCTTATTGTGGGCGAAGAATGGGCAGAAGCCAATCGCCTGGTCGATACAATGCCCCGGACATGGCGCTGGTTGCAATGGTCAGGCGATATAGCGACCTGTATGGGTGACGCTGCGCGCGCTGCGCTGCGTTATGGTCTGGCATTGGCACAAATCGAAACCCGGTTTGACTTTACGATTGACCGCTGGGGACGTGCCCTCAAAGCACGGTTGTTATTGGCACGAGGCAATGCCTATTGTCAGCAAAATCAACTGGATGCGGCAGAAAGCGATTTTGATTCTGCCGCAGAGCTTGTGCCGGATGATCCAATGCTGCCGTTTTATCGGGCTGTCATTGCCGCGCTGCGTGATGATGTGGATGAGGCCGTGAAGTTATGTAAACATGCACTGGCACATGCCACCGATGCGATACGTACAGAAATGATCAACACTTTGAAGACGGATACACGGTTAGCCGCGCTTGTTCAGCAACTTCATCTTGATGAGTCGGTATGAATCAGGCTGAAATGGTCAATCTCATACGGCAGGGTGTTGCGGGGGCATCGGGTATCTGGGCGGATGTGGGTGCGGGGACGGGCAATTTTACCCGTGCTTTGTGCGATTTGCTGCCATCGACGGCGGAGATTTACGCAGTTGACCGGGATGCGCGCGCTTTGGCGCAGCTACGCCAATCGTGGTCATTGTCCGCCACACTGCACACAATCAATGAAGATTTCACACGCACACTCGATCTACCACCGCTGAATGGTATCTTGATGGCGAATGCCCTGCACTTTACCCCACAACCGCAAGCGACACTCAAACATCTTTCACGACATCTGCGTCCGGGCGGACGCTTTGTGCTGGTTGAGTATGATTTGAGAAAATCATTGTCGTTTGTGCCCTATCCTGTTCCGTGTGAAGCCTTCCTGAACCTGATGCGGGATGTTGGATTACAGAATGCAGCGGTTGTGGGCGACCGTCGTTCGCCTTCAACAGGTGTAACCATGTATGCGGGTGTCGCTTTCAAACCGCCTGAATGATGGCTGTTCGTAAATCGCTGACGTTGTTGCAGCAATTGTCTGGACTCGTAAAAAGCTATATAAAAATTATCGTCCTACAAGGGATTCGCTTATAATGTAATCAGTTGAGGGATATTTACATCCCCCGGGGGACATTATGAAATTACGCCGCATTTTCGCAGTAATTATTTGCCTCAATCTCATGTTGATGGCTGTGACCGTTATCATAGCTCAGGATGATGGTAAACTTGAACCTATCGACCATTACCCGCTTCCTGCTTCGCCCGGGTCTGTGGCCTATACACTGGCTGACCGCTGGGATCACACCGAACTGACCTACTTTTTCCACAACTGCCCACGCAGTATCGACTGTGACGCGGCGCACAATGCAGTGCGCGCGGGTTTTGCGATCTGGGCGCAGGTGTCGGCGCTGACATTTAATGAGGTCGCAACCGCAGGCGCCGCCGATATTGAAGTCCGCTGGACAGCGGCTGAGGAGAATCTGGGGTCGCCCGGTGGGGTATTGGCCTTTGCCTATTTCCCCAGTTATGGTGGCGATATTTATTTTGATGACGCCGAACGATGGACATTATTTGATGGTGGCGAAACAGATATGTTCGTCGTTGCAGCACACGAAATCGGGCATTCGTTGGGCATGGATCATAGTGACGACCCAACCGCCGTGATGTATGCCTATGCGGGTGCTGCATCCAACCTCAATACCGATGATATCGCAGGCATTCAACAACTTTATGGTGTGAACGAAGGCGATGATGCGATTGTCGTGGTGCGGAATCTGCCCGAAAATCTGCCCGATGGTGATACCACCAATACGGGAACAGGTACGACGAATGCCATAGAGACCACGGAAGGCGTCATCAGCAATACCAATTACTATGATGCGTGGACAATTGATGTCGAAGCGGGCGAAACGATAGAGTTCACGCTCGAAGCGACCAGTGGTAATCTCGATACCTATATCGCTATCTTCACCCCCAACTATGAATCCGTTTTGGCGGAAGATGATGATGGGTTCAATGGGACCAATTCGCAGCTTGTCTTCACTTTTGATACCGCTGGTGAATATATTGTGGTCGTCACCCGGTACAACTCCATTGACGGCGCGACGCTTGGGGATTATCGCTTGACAGCGACACGCTTTGGGGTGAATGCAAATCCGCCGGCAACCGACACGGGTTCTACTTCGGGTGTGGATGTTCCAACAAGCGCCACCAATGTTGATGTGACATTTGTTAACATAAGTGGTGTCCAATTGTGTGTGGTCTATATCAGCCCGACTACTGACGATTTTTGGGGTAGCAACGCCCTGCAAAGTGGTCAGCAATTGGGCACGAATGCCCGCATGACATGGACTGTTCCGGCGGGGATCTATGACCTGCGTGTCGAGGATTGTGGCACGGGTTTTCTGGAACAGTATTATATCGTGATAGAAGGCGATACTATCGTGGGTGTGATGCAAGACCGCTTCGTGATTGAGGCCGCGAATTAGCCGCCACGAATTCTATTCGATAACTTGAACAGGGGAGTGCTAGACGACTCCCCTGTTTTGATTCGTGCGAGTCTATAACGCTTTGACGAGCTGCAAACAGGGATTATGTGTGCCCCAGAGGTCGGGGAATTCCTCCAGCCAACAGAAGCCCAGGGCTTGATAGAATGCGCGTGTGTGTTTATAGCCTTCGTCTGGATGTTTGGGACTCAATGTCTTGACCTGTAAAAAGCGATAATCTTGCTGCTGCAAGTGGGTTTCCGCAGCCTCAACGAGTGCGCGCCCCATACCGTGACGATGATAGCCGGGCAGCACGCCCATGATATGAATTTCGGCGGCATGTTTACTATGCAAGGTCAATGTCAAAAATCCGACAGGGGAGTCATCCATATAGGCGACAAATGTGGGTTGGGCGTGAATATCGCGGATGTACATTTGATTGGCTGCCTCAATGCCGAACCACTGTGGCAGCGCGCGCAAAATTGGCTCGCAGACCGCCGATAAACCTGTTGCGGCGGGGTGAATCGTGATCATCTTGAACTCCGAAAAAGTGTTTGTTTGAATCGAAACCAGAATCGAATCCGGTGGATGGCGATTTCACGCCTGTTCAATTGGGGAGGTTTAGCGTTGTGTGATCATGACAAAGATTATAGCATCATCAAAGACAACACAACCCCGCATCCGCCGTCATGTCGTGGTACAATTCCCACCGTTAATTGACGTGAAATCAACTGCAATAGGACAGATAGCCGTGACCGAATGGAAGACGATAATCGGGTTGGAAGTTCATGCCGAAATGCTGACCGAGAGCAAAATGTTCAGCGCGTGCCCGGTGGTAGATAGTGTGGAAGCGCCACCCAATACGGCTGTGGACGCGCTGTCCTTGGGGATGCCGGGGACGCTGCCGGTCATCAACATGAAGGCGATGGAATATGGCATGATGGTAGGGCTGGCGCTGAATTGCGAAATCCCACCTGTAAACCAGTTTGCTCGTAAGAATTATTTTTATCCTGATTTGCCCAAAGGCTATCAAATCAGCCAGTATGACCGTCCGCTGGCAATTAGTGGCTATATCGACATTGACACACCGGATGGCGATACAAAACGGATTCGCGTGCGGCGCGCACACATGGAAGAAGACACGGGCAAATTAACGCACATCGGTGGTGGCGCGAGTCTGGTCGATTACAATCGGGCGGGTGTGCCGCTGCTGGAAATTGTCAGCGAGCCGGACATCAACAGCGCCGAAGAAGCCGAAGCCTATGCCCGCAAACTGCGCTCGATTTTACGTTATCTGGGTGTGAATACGGGCGATATGTCGAAAGGGATTTTGCGTTTTGAGGCCAATGTCAGCGTCATGCACCCTGACGACACCGATTATCGGACTCGTACTGAAATCAAGAATCTCAACAGCATCCGCAGCATGGTGCGCGCGATTGAATACGAGATCAAACGCCAGATTAAGCTCTATGAGAAGGGTGATACCGTCATACAGGCGACACTCGGCTGGGACGAAAACAATCAGAAAATTCTGATTCAACGCTATAAAGAACGCCCGGATGAATACCGCTATTTCCCCGAACCGGATTTGCCGATTGTTGAAGTCAGTCGCGAGTGGGTTGCAGCGGTGCGGGCTAATCTGCCCGAACTGCCCGATGCGAAACAAGCCCGGTTTGAAGCCGAACTCGGCCTCAGTCACTATGATGCCAGTGTGCTGGTCGCTGAAAAAGCCGTCGCGGACTACTATGAAGCGGTGCTGGCAGCGGGCGCAGACCCCAAACAGGTCGCCAATTATATCACCAGCCAGTTATTTGGCTTGATGAACAAGGCCAGTATTGAGCGCGAAGACATTGCCACAATCAAAATCCAGCCCAAACAACTCGCCAGCCTTATTGCGCTGGTCGATGATGGCACAATCAGCCAGAATATCGCCGTGAAGGTGCTGGGCGATATATTTGCGACAGGTGACGACCCGTCGGCTATTGTCGAGGCGCAGGGACTGGCACAGGTCAGCGACACATCCGTTATTGGGGAGACGCTTGATCAGGTATTGGCAGATAACGATGACATGGTGCAGGGTTATCTGAGTGGCAAAGATAAGCTGTTCGGCGCGTTGATGGGGAAGGCGATGGGCGCATTTAAAGGCAAAGGTAATCCGCAAGTGATTCGCCAACAATTGCAAGAAAAATTGGACGCGCTTAAGCAGTAATTTATACCTTGATTAACGGTTAAATCGTGGGCGAAATTGGTCACATTAGCAACCCCTAAAGTTTGGGGATAGAACATCCTTGCAAAACATGATAGAATATATGTTCCATGATCGCGCGAACAAGGTGTGCAGCGCCACAGCATGAACGCGATAAGCGGGTTATAATCTCCAGTATAAAATCAAGTGCAATGAGGAGAATAGCGATATGGCAGGGTATCAATACTGTGTGATTGTTGGCAATGTGGGGCGCGACCCGGAATTACGCTATACACAAAGTGGTGTTGCCGTTTGCTCTTTCACCGTTGCTGTGACAGAGCGTTGGACAGACCGCCAATCCAATGAAAAACGGGAAAAGACCGAATGGTTCAAAGTGAGTGCATGGCGCGGATTGGGTGAGACCTGCCAGCAGTATGTGCATAAAGGGATGCAAATCATGGTCGCGGGTACGGTGAGTTCCAGCGCCTATCTCGGCCAGGACGGTCAGCCGCGTTCATCAACTGAATTGACGGCGCGTGATGTGCAATTCCTCGGTAGCGCCGGTGGCGGGCAAAGTGGTGGCCCGCGCGGTGAGTATGACGACTTCGCGCCGCCGCCGCAAGATGTTGATGACATACCATTCTAATGTGGACAGTAAAACGATTATGAGGGCGTGGCATGGCTGCGCCTTTTTTATTGCCAAAAGGAGATGCAGATGACTGCCAATTACCTCTATATCTGGCGTTATGATGTGCATGAAATACACGCAACCGAATTTGTGAAAGCCTATGGCGCAGATGGCGATTGGGCGCAATTGTTCAAAGGTGCGAATGGCTATGTGCGTACTGAACTCTATCGCGATACACAGCAGCCCCGTCGCTATTTCACCATCGACTACTGGGAATCGGAGGCGCACTATCGGCGATTCCGTGACTCAATGTTGGAAGCGTATAAGGCAATGGATGCCCGTTTTGACGCCTGGACCGTCGAAGAAGTACAGATTGGGGGGATGAATCCGGTGTAATTGGCATAATTCGGGCGAATTTAGTACAGTTCTTATCTCCTGCCGCTATAATGTGTCCGTTTGAAGTCGCCCATCAATGGAGATGAACCATGTCGCAGCAACAGTCCCCCAATGCTGGTCCCGGCAAGCGTCCCGGTCAGCGTCAAATTCAGCTCGAAATGACCGCCACAACCCACAGTGTCTATGCCAATGCCGTTGTCGTGCGTCACACCCCGGCGGAAGTGATTATGGATTTTGTCCATACTGTGCCCGGTGACCCGCGCGCGCGTATTCAGTCACGGGTGGTGATGACGCCCGCCAGCGCGAAGATGTTCCTTAAAGCATTGGGCGACAACATCGAACGCTTTGAATCGACACATGGCGAAATTTCCACGCCTAATCATCCCACGTCGCTCGCCGAACATCTCTTTCGCGGCGTGAAGCCCGACGATGGGGGAGACGCTGACGATGAGTGATTTAAACGACATTTCGACGCATATTCGCACCACGCTGACCGAGAAAAATGCCGCCCGTGATGCCGCCGTTGCGCGTTCGCGCGAACTGATTCGCCTGTGTTCGGAGAGCATTCGTGCGATTCACCGTCGTCAGTGGGATAAAGCCGACGCCAGGTTAGAGGAGGTCAAAGCGAGTGCCGCAGATTTGCGCGCCGATGTTGCCGGGTATCCCGACCTGTATTACACGGGTTACACACAGGATGCCTTCAAAGAGGTGGTCGAAGCCTATGTCACCTACGCCATCATCCGTGACCGTGACATCCCCTCGCCGCAGTCGTTGGCTGTGGACGAAGCGACCTATCTCAAAGGGCTTGCCGAAGCCGCTACCGAACTGCGTCGCTTCATCCTCGACATTATGCGCCGCGAAGACTCCCACAGCGCCGAAGCTGAACGTCTGCTGGCGTGGATGGACGCCATTTATGACGAACTGGTGACGTTCGATTTCCCCGATGCGCTGACGTATGGCTTACGCCGTCAAACGGATGTGGTGCGCGGCGTCCTCGAACGCACACGCGGCGACCTGACCCACAGCCTGCGTCAACAACGCCTGCAAGACGCCCTCGCCAAATTTGAATCCCGCGTCATGGGGCAGGATGAGGAATAGCCAGACGAGCTAAGTGTAGACATTCCAACCCTTGACTATCATCGCGTAAACGCTATAATTCGGCGCGGTGAATAACCAGAAGCGACTTTACCAAAGACAGCAGGTGGAGGGCGAATCGCTCACCTTAATATCCCGCCGAGGTGAAGGCCATGAAGTTAACCCATTGAATGCAACCAATGGCGGCCTTACTCTGCGTGGGGTCGCTTTTTTCGTTCTGGCGCATCGTCGCCAACTATCGTTAGGAGGACAGGCTTGGCTATTACCAGAGCACGTAAAGAAGAACTGGTCGCGAAGTATAGCGATTTACTCGCCAATACCAATGGCTTCGTCATCGTGCAGGCCAAAGGCATGTCCGTCAAGCAGACCGAGTCGCTGCGGAAAGCGGTGTATGACGCACAGGGTGAGTACATCGTCGCCAAGAATACGCTGCTGCGTATCGCGCTGCAAGAGGCCGGTTGGTCAGTTCCTGAAGAACTGCTCAAAGGGCCTGTCGCGTTCGTCGTTGGCAATCAGGATTTTCCCGGTGTTGCCAAATCGGTGTTGAAGTACATCGAGGCGGAAAAGCTCGAAGAGAAGGCCCAGGTGACGGGTGGCGTGATGCAGCAAGATGTGCTGAATAGCGCACAGGTCAAAGCCATCTCTGAACTGCCATCGCTCGATGAACTCCGCGCCCAACTCGTCGGCCTGATTATCTCGCCAGCCAGTGGGGTCGTCAACGCCATTCACGCCGCCACCGGGCAGGTCGTCAATGTTTTACAGGCCTATCTGGATGATCGCGGCGCGGGCGAAGACGCGGCATAGGGCTATCGGCTACTGCTTAACGGAAATTTTCTCAATTTTCATCATAAAACACAGTATTGCCGGTCAATCCAATCCGGCACTTGCGAAAGGGTACAATCACTATGGCTAAGGCTAATCTCGATAAACTGGTAGATGAGCTGAGCGCGCTGACCATTCTGGAAGCCGCTGAACTCAAGAAGAAATTGGAAGAAGCATGGGGCGTGGAAGCCGCTGTCGGCGGTGGTATGATGATGGCTGCTATGCCGATGGCCGGCGGTGCTGGCGCTGCTGCTGCTGAACCCGAAGAAGAACAGACCGAATTCGATGTTGTGCTGGCGGATGTTGGCCCCAAGAAAATCAACGTCATCAAGGCCATCCGTACCATCACCAATCTCGGCCTGAAAGAAGCCAAAGAACTGGTCGAAGGTGCGCCTGCCACTGTCCTCGAACAGGTTGGCAAAGACGCCGCTGCTGATGCCAAAGAAAAGCTCGAAGCCGAAGGCGCGAAGGTTGAGATCAAGTAGGCACAACCCGGTGTGGTTGTCCAAGATAATGGCTATTCTGTAAATCGCAGCAAATTAACAGCCAGATAGTGTGTCTGGCTGTTTTTAATTGTCATGCCCTAACAATCTCTAACACCGCCTCTATTGCCCCTTTGCCCAGACTACCTTTACAATCAGAATGGGATAGAAGGTGGATAAAGGTGCAAAATCAGATGAAAAAAGTCAGCATCATTGTGGCACTTGTGTGTTTGCTAATGGTCGTGCCCGCAATGGCGCAAGATGGTGTAACTGCGGTGGATATTCGCTACGACGAAGTGGTGACAGATACGATCACAGAAGAAGCCTTTTTCGATTGGTGGATATTGCCAGCGCGTGAAGGCGATGTGATTGAAGTTGTGATGGATGCCAGCGACGGCCTTGTGCCGCTGATTGGTTTGCTGGATGCAGGTCGTAACCTTGTCGCTCGGAGCGATGACGACGGTGTGGCAGAGGTCAATGGTCGCGCTCTATTGCGTTATACGGCATTGCAGGATGGCGAGTATATCATCGTCGCGACTCGTGACGGCAATGAGAATGGCGCATCGACAGGCAGTTATACCCTGAGCGTCCGGCGTGCCAATGTCACCGCGCCCAATACCACGAACGAGTTACAACCCGTTGAATTTCGCTGTGGTGAATTCACGGCGATTACGGCGTCAACGATATTGGTTGATGATGACCCCGATGTCAACGCCTTCTATCGCATCAGTGTTTATGGGCTTG
>CAZTLI010000114.1:0-12814 GCA_964614375.1 uncultured Anaerolineaceae bacterium | reverse complement strand
GTCGAACACATGATGTTCAAAGGCACAGATAAATTCCCTGCGGGTGTGCTGGATAAAGAGATAGACCGCAATGGTGGGCAGTGGAACGCCTTTACGTCGATGGATTACACGATGTATCACGAAACCTTACCCGCAGAACGTATCGGCATTGCCCTTGAAGCCGAATCTGACCGGATGATGAACGCCAAATTTGACATTGAAGAGGTCGAATCGGAACGGACGGTCATCATTTCGGAGCGACAGGGGGCAGAAAATGAACCGATGTTCTGGCTGCGCGAACAATTGCGGGCGACGACCTTTCATGTGCATGGCTATCATCACGAAATCATCGGCGATATGGTAGACCTGCACACGATGACGCGCGACGACCTCTATCACCACTATCGGCAGCATTATGCCCCTGCCAATGCCGCCATCATCGTGGTGGGTGATTTTCAGTCAGACGCTATGCTGACACGAATTCAAGACCTGTTCGGCATATTGCCCGGTGGTGACCATCCCAAAGCCTTCAATCGCGCAGAACCGCCGCAGACGGGCGAACGACGCATTAAGGTCGAACGTCCCGGTGATACGGCCTTTCTGGAAGTGGCTTACCGCGTGCCGGATGCGCTGCATGATGATTGGTATAAATTGAATGTGCTCGATAGCGCCCTGACTGGCCCCGGTGGCGGCATCGACAATCGCACCAGCCGCCTGTATAAAGCCCTTGTGCAAAGCGAAATTGCGGTAACTGCCAGTGGCGGGATGACGGCGACAATCGACCCCTATGTATATACCCTCACCGTGACGCTGCGCGATGGTCGTACCCATGAAGAGGCCGAAACGGTGCTGGACGCCGAAATTGCGCGAATCAGCGAAGCGGGCATCACCGAAGCGGAACTCGCCAAAGCCAAAAAACAGGCGCGGGCTGTCGCGGCCTATAGTGGTGAAAGTGTTAGCGAACAGGCCTACTGGCTGGCACGCTCTGAGATTTTGTCCAATCACACATGGTTTGAAGACCGCACCGACAAATTACAGGCGGTCACGGTTGACGATATTGTTGAAGTCGCCCGCCGCTATCTACGCCCGCAAAATCGCACCATTGGCTGGCTCATCCCCACCGGCAGTTAAGGCAAGGACGATCACAATGACTCAAAATGGCACATCAATACCCGGCCCTGATAACATCACGCGGGTGGAACTGGAAAATGGCATCATCGTGCTGGTCTATGAAAATCATGCCGCACAGTCTGTCGTGGTTTCTGGCGAAGTTGCCACTGGCAGCATTTTTGAAGCGGAATCGCAGGTGGGTTTGGCGGCAATGACCGCTGGTTCGCTGCTGCGGGGTACACACACGCACGACTTCGAGGCGCTGTCGGCCCGTATGGAAGATATTGGCGCGGACCTGGATTTCAGCGCTCGCGTGCATTCGACTGGATTTCAAGGTAAGGCACTGGCCGAAGACCTGCCCACATTGATTGACATCCTGACTGATGTGCTGCGGCAGCCCGCGTTCCCCGAACCACAGGTCGAACGGCTGCGCGGCGAAATTTTAACATGGATGCAGTACAGTCAACAGAATACGCGCTATCGTGCTGGACGCGCGTTTCGCGAAACCTTATATCCAATAGAACATCCCTATCATCATGGGGTGTGGGGCGATGGTTCAACGCTGCCCGATCTCACCGTCAGCGACGTTCGTGCCTGCCATCAGCGGCACTATGGGCCAGAGGGCATGATTATCGCGATTGTGGGGGCGGTGAATGCCGACGACGCGGTGGACATTGTGCGCGAACGCCTGGACGATTGGCAAAATCCCGACCAGCCCCAACTGCCGTCGCTGCCCGCTGTCCAACCGCTGGTCGAGAAACGCGAATCGACCGTTGTTGTCAAAGGCAAGTCACAGGCGGATATTGTCATTGGCGTGACCGGGCCGTCGCGTAAGGCCGATGATTATCTGGCGGCGACCATGGCGAATAGTATTCTGGGTGTGTTCGGGATGATGGGGCGCATCGGCAAGGTGATTCGCGAAGACCTGGGATTGGCGTATTATGCCTACAGCCGGGTAGAAGGCGGGCATGGCCCCGGCGCGTGGAATATTATCGCGGGTGTAGACCCTAAGAATATCCAATTGACGATAGACAAAGCCCTGGAAGAGGTCACCCGTATCACAACAACGCTGGTCAATGAAGAAGACCTGCAAGACAATCAATCCTATTTCACCGGGCGGCTGCCGCTGCAACTGGAAAATAACGAGGGCATCGCCTCGCGTTTACTGGCGATGGAAAGTCATGGGCTGGGGATGGATTATCTGGTGAACTATGCCGATGCGGTGAAGCGCCTCACCCGCGAAGATTTGCTGGCGGCGGCGCAGCATTACTGGTCAACCGAAAATTATGTGGTGGCGGTTGCCGGGCCAGATATGTCATAGTACGGACATCATGCAGGCGTCAGACGGGCAAACGGGCAGAATGCCCTTGCCGGCGCCCCTACGCTTCCATGACTCGCTTGAGATTGTGCAGATCGTTTTTCATCAGGCTGCGAGTACGCCTGCCTAAGAAGGGCGAGAAAATTCGTCCAATGAGGCCGATTTGCACATCGCGCACCATCTTCAGGCGGGTTGTGCCGCCCGAACCAAAGACCTCATACATATCCACTATCCGATAATGACCCTGCACGCCTTTGAATTCGATTTTCTTATTCGGTAGAAATTCGGTGACATCGGCATTAAACAGCAGGTCGTGTCCGCCGCGCTTGCGTTCCTGTGTCACCATCGACCCTACGCGAATACTGCCATCGGGTACGATAGTGATGCTGCCCGTCCCATCCTGCCATTCGGCGCGTTTTTCAAAGTCGCGCAGATAATTGAATACAAGCGTGGTCGGTTTATTGATGTCGATTTCTGCTTCGTATGTGGGCATCGGAATCCCCTCGATTGTAAACGTGGTCACATTGCCCACAGTTATAACACATCCTGCGGCTTATTGCGGCAGCGGCTTCAGGTCGGGTTCAATCCAACCCCGCCGCGCCATGTCCGACGCCAGCCGTGCCGGACTGTAATGCTGTGCCAGCAATCGGGTATCGAGTAAATGGTCACAGTGGGCGATGAACGCCTCGAAATCGTCAGTTTGGGCGACGTGTTGACGCGCATAATCGACCAGTTTAACCCAGAACAGCGTGATGGTCTCGTGATATTTATCCGCCGCGCCATGTGCCGTCGCGAAGTGTTTTAAACCTTTGCGGATACAGACGATACCTTTATCTGTCCCGTACTGCCGCAGATACAACCACGCCATACGGACATGGTCTGCATGACGAAATGGGTGCAGATGCCCGCGTTCAAATGCGCCTAGAAATTCAATGTCGTTCATGGGTAAACCTCCATATAAACAAAAAAACCACGCCTCAATATGAGTGTGGTTATGTCAACAAAAAACGCGCACGGGCTGAAAATTTTGCCGTGCGCGAATTGACACTATAAACGATGTCGCATTACGATGTCAATTACGGCATGTAGCGGTCTATGAAGAAATTGGCGTAATAGCGAGGCCAGGGCGCGCCCGGCGCTTCGGACGCCCGTTCACGATCGGCGACAATGAGCATATACACCAGTTCCGATTTGGTGAACGACGCGCCTAATTTCTTGCTCAATTTGTCTTTGAGATAATCGGCATACCACAGAGGCCATTCGTCGTCTGCGCCATCCGTCTCGATGAAGGCTTTGTGATGCGCCTTACCGGTCTGTTCAAACAGCTTAATCAGGTCTTGCAACAGGTCGGTCATATCACCCCTATACATGCGGCACGGGCGAGTAGAGTGCGATTTCGTGACTGGTGGTGGCGAGGTCTTCGGGCGACAGGTCACTGAGGCGCTGTTTGCCACACATGCGGGCGAATTCGCTCATTTGCAATGTCATCGACTCGAAGAAATTTTTGAGACGATTTGCCGAAACCATATAATCGAATCGCTGGCGGAGTTCCATGCGCTGCGTGGCGATGCCTACCGGACAGTTGTTGCTGCTGCATGCGCGATACTGCTGGCAGCCAATCGCCATCATCGCTGCCGTTGCCAGTGCCACTGCGTCTGCACCCAGCGCCATCGCCTTCGCCACATCGGCTGCGGTACGGAATCCACCCGTCACGCACAGCGTCACATTTTTTACAGCGTGATCGTCCAGCCATTTACGCGCACGGGGGATGGCGAAGACCGTTGGTACACAGATATTGTCTTTGACATGCTTGCCCGCCGCGCCTGTCCCGCCCGCACGACCATCCAGTGTAATCCAATCGACATCCAGTTCCATCGCAGCCGCGAGGTCTTTCTCGATGCGACTGGCGGCGAATTTGATGCCGATAGGGATGTCCGGGTTGATGGATCGAATCCAGCGAATGCGCTCTTTCATGTCCGCCAGCGAATTGATGTCCGGGAAGCGGGCTGGACTGCGGGCTTCTTGACCTTCCTTCAGGCCGCGCGCTTTGGCGATGTCCCCAACGACCTTGTGACCGGGCAATAACCCGCCCAGACCAGCTTTGGCGCTCTGCCCCATCTTGATTTCGATGCCGTTGGCCCTGGCAATGTTTTCTTCTGTCCAGCCAAAATAACCCGACGCCATCTCAAACACATATTGATCCGCCAGTTCACGCGATTCGGGCAGCATCCCGCCTTCGCCGCTGCACATAATCGTGCCGAACAGGGATGTGCCCTTCGCCAGCGCCATCTTCGCCTCTTTACTGAGCGCGCCAAAGCTCATGTGACTGACGTAGATAGGCGCTTTCAATTTCAGCGGATTTTTGGATCTGGGGCCGATGACGGTTGCAGTATCGACCTGTACATGATCCAGCAGGGGCAGCACCGCCAATTGACCGGGCAGGAAATACAACTGCTCAAACGACGGGTAATTGCGGCGTTCGCTGCCCATCGGCTCGACCTTCTCGTGCCGACCCTTCGCCATATAATGCACATCGGTCATATCCGACTCGAACGCATCGTGGCGGCGTGTCCACAGGCCGAGATATTCATCCTCATAACGCGGCGTTGGCGGCACAGTATCCGCGTCAATCATCACCCTGTCGCCATTGACCTGCACCGGAAACGTGGCGATGCGTTCGCGCGGTTCATAACGACTAACGCCCGTCTTCACATCATAATCCCAACCATGCAGCGGACAGATGACGTTGGGGCCTTCCATGTGCCCATCGCCCAGTTGTCCGCCACGATGCAGGCAGGTATTGTCCAGTGCATAGAAATTGCCCTGATATTTATAGACAGCGATGTCGCGCTCGTTCACAAATACCGTCGTGCCTTTGCCTTCTTCGAGTTGGCTGGTTTTTAACACTTCCACAAAATTCGGCATATGTCGTCTTCCCCGCTTAAGCGAATAATTATGAGGCCAGGTGTTACGTTAAGGTCATTTTCTTACATGAGCATAGCGCTACTCGTTAAAGATGTCCCAATTGTATCGGGTGATGGCGTCACACAATTCCTGAAATGCCTCGTGGGACTCACACTCGATGGCCGTTGGTGGCCGGGTGTGGAGGACGACAAAGGGCTTGCCCCGTCCCTCAAAAATCATGTTCGCCAACCAACCGACATACTCACCCATCACATTGCGATGCCCGACTTCACGCCATGCGCGCCGGCGCGCGGCATAGACATCATAGGAAATGGGCTGAGTCGGATTGGCTTCCAAATATTGTTCGTAGGCGTCCTGCGATAGGCGTGTGTCCAGGTGGTTTTGATAGCAGGCTTCAAAGTAGATAAACACAGGGGCGCCCGACTCGTCAAGGTAGGCGATACCCCGTTCCGTAATCGACTGAATCTGGTCAAATTGAATGACGATGACAGTCATAGCGCATATCTCGATTACATTTTACGTTAGGGTGAGCGCGACCTCACCTCTGTTTTTCACGCGCGCAAGTGGCGACGCCGTATCCCTATCATACCAAAAATCAGTCCTATACCGACAAGCAACCACAAACTGTTCAGCAACCGGGCGCGCCACAGCGGCGATTCGCCCGTCTGTGGCAGACGGGTAATCAAGGGCGCAGTCGCACACTCTTCTTGTACACCACCACCATTCACGCAGGCTGTATTGTCTATGATGCCGTCCGCCGGATTGTTCAGCACAGTGGTGAAAATGCTGAATTGCACGCTGTCACCCGGCGCGAGGCTGTTGAGTGTCAGTGTCACGGTTTGTCCGTTGATGGCAACTGTCCCGGTTGGACTGTCCACGCGGTCAATGCGGAGTTCAGGTCGCAGCGTATCGGTGATGGTGATGTTGCTGCCCCCCGCTGTGCCTGTATTGCGGACGGTCACGACCCATTCGATTTGTTCACCTGTGATACCTAATTCACCGGGCAGCAAAAACCCCAGTTTACTAATCGCCGGGTCATAAAGTCCAATGTTGGGCGGGGGTTCATTAACAACCGGTTGTGCTGGCGCGGGGGTGGGGGTGCAGTCGGTAATGACGCGACTGACGAAACTCGTGCTCACAGGGGAAAAGACATCATCCGCGCCTGCGATCACATAAATCCGTCCGTTGAGATAAGCGCCCACATGCCCCAGACGCGGTACAGGCAGCGGTCGCTGTTCTGTCCAGGTATCTGTGAGCGGGTCGTAGGTAACAACGGATGACAGAAATTCCAGCAGTCCACCGCTGTTGTCGCGTCCGCCAATGACCATCACGCGGTCATCGACTGTGAAAATCGAGGTCTCGGCATGGGAGCGCGGTGAGGGCAAATTGGCAAGCGTTGTCCATGTATCTGTCGCGATGTCATATACATCCACCGCTGGCAAATCCTGTGCCGAAGGCCAGCCCAGCGCCAGATTGAAGTCATGATTGTACTGCCCGCCAATGGTATAGAGACGCCCGTTGAGTAAGGTCGCGTTCATGTGGGCGCGCCCGTCTATCATCGGGGCCAAAGGTTGCCAGCCTGCTGCAACATTATCTAAATCCAGCACCCAATGGGCATTTGATACAGTGGTGCGGTCAATCAGACCACCAAAATAATGCACATTGCGCCCAACGCGCACCATCGCACCCGATGCGCGCGGGCCGGGTAGGGGTGGCCCCGCTGTCCATGTGTCTGTCGCCACCGAATAGCGCCACACATTATCCACCGCCACACCGGGGTCTGGGCCACGATAACCACCCGCAACCCAGATTTCGTTGTTGACTGGATCGGCAATGCCCACAATATGGCTAATACCGATGGGGTCGGGCAGGTCGGCGGGACGGGCAGGGTCGGGAGTCCATAGATTGGTCGTTGAGTCATACACGTCAACCCGATTATAAGGCACGCCACTGCCATAGAAACCCGCGATGAGGTACATATTGCCGTCTAAAATCGCCAGCGCGCCTTCGTGATGATGGGCTGGCGCGACGGGCATCACGGTTGTGCTCCACCCACCGAGCGAAAAACACTCGACAACCTGGGCTTGAACAGACAACGTATCTAAAAAACCAGGGAACACCAGCAGTAGTGGCAGTAAAATAAGCAGTCGCGAAGGCTTCATTGTATCTTATTTCCCCCTATGGTTGATGACACCACACCGGTTAAAGGTTTCCCCACCGGCAGCCGTAATCACCCATTTGTGTCTGTTCCGCAGTCTTTGTCGTTCACGAATCAGTTAGTGTGTATATGACGCAATTCAGTGTACACCACCTGCTGGTGCTGTGACAACTGATGGTTTGCATAGAAGCGAATACCCATTAAAACATTGGTTTGCACAATTGTGATGAACAGCCGGTGCTTGCTATACTCGATGACTCGTGTGAAACAGATGATGTTGAAGGAATGCCCGTTGGATGAAGCGACTATCGCGCGCCTGAATCAGATTAACGCCGAATTTTATCGTACTACGGCTGCGGAATTTGACCGTACACGCGGACAAGCCTGGCCCGGTTGGGCGCGCCTGCTGCCATATCTGCCCGATGAAGCACAGTCACTCTCTGTATTCGATGTGGGCTGTGGTAATGGGCGCTTTGGCGTGTTCATGGCGGAACAGCGAACCGGGACGATTGCTTATCACGGGTTAGATAACAATCGGGCCTTGTTAGCGGCGGCGGCGGGGGCATTGGCAGACTATGCCCATGTGACCGTGACATTGGCTACACATGACATTATTAAAACGCCTCTGCCAGCCAGCCATTATGATGTCGTCGTGCTGTTCGGCGTGATTCATCATATACCGGGCGCGGCGAAACGCCTGCAATTGATGCGAGACTTAGCGGCGTGTGTCGCAAAAGGGGGGATATTGGCCTTTGCCGCGTGGCGCTTCTATGATTATGAGCGTTTCCGCCGCCGGATTGTGGATTGGCCCGATGACATACAGGTCGAAGCGCACGATTATCTACTTGATTGGCGGCAAGGTGAACGGGCACTACGCTATTGCCATTTTGTGGATGACGATGAACATGGACAATTGGTGGCGGTAACAGGTTTACACCTTATCGCTGATTACCGTGCCGATAGCGCGACCGGCGACGCCAACCGCTACAGTATCCTGCGTGCTTAAGTGTTTCTTAAACAATCATCACAGAAATTTAAGATGTTTCTATCATATTTTAGGTTAACCTCCAGATACCACAGTTTAAATGGGATGGTTAATCATGAGTCTGATCGTTAAAGACAAATTTCGAGATCAAGTCATTGCGCTCGGCAGTGACACCAATACGGTGCGCCTGTTTGAAGGCAACTGGTACTATAAACCCGAAGCGGTAGATATGACCCATCTGGTCGTGACGGAGCGTACCTACAACTGCCCCTATAAAGGCATTTGTTATTGGCTCGACCTCAAAACGCCGGATGGTGTCGTACAAAATATCGCGTGGGTATATCGTGATCTCAAACCGGGTTATGAATTCATCCAGGACGAAATCGGCTTCTATGCGCGCGAGACCAGCGGTACAATCGCAGTGCGTGGCGAGTCCGCTGTCTAGCCCTATCGTTTCCAACTGCCGACGAAATTCGGCGCAAATCCCTATACTCATCGTCAGCACGCCATGCGTCGATTCAGGCGCAGCGGCGTGCTTTGTGTTACACTAACAGATAGAGGAGTGGCATTTTCACTATCAACATCCACCCCTTGATAATGGTTGGTCTATCAATCGCCCATAAGACTGTGGATCGTGTGGTGTCATCATGCAAGCCGAGCCGCGCGCACAAACCGAACAACGCAACCCCGTAACCGCGACACTGGGACGGAAACCGCTTGAAGTGGCGCTCAAAAAGGCGCTGGAAAGCGGGTCAACCGGGTTGGAACAACAAATCCGGTATATCCTTGCCATGTGCCAGATGAATGCCGCTGAATCGCAAACACAACCCGTAATCGAGCGCCCATTGACCGCCAGAGAGGCGCGTCTTTATACGCTCGTCGAACTCGCTAACGAATTATCAGACAGCCAAATTCAAAGTCTCGTGAAAGAGATGCGCCAATTAAGCGATGATGCAGTGCGCTTGACCTTATTGACACAGCTCGCATTGCATATGAAACCGGGATACTATCGGGCATTGGTGCGCGAGATTTTGGAAGGCGCACGCACACTGGCAGACCCTGTGCCGCGCGCACGGATTTTACTCGAACTCGCGCCGCTGCTGACACTGGTCAATGATGAACCGGCGACAGATACGACCCTGCTCGATATTTTGCGGATGGCGCAATCTATCCGTAATACCGAAGGCCGCATTCGCAGTCTGATTGCCGTCGCGCCACATCTGCCACAGACATTGATGAATCGCATTTATCAGCGCGCGTTCAGTGAAATCGAAACGCTGAACAACGATGCGTCACGTTCCAATGTCATCATCGCGCTGGCAGATGGCGTGCCCGCTGAATTTTATGAGCGGGTGCTCGAACTCACACACAGTATCGAAAGTCCCACCGAACGCGCCCGTACAATGACCACACTCGCGCGCCACATGCCAATCGAGCATCAACCGCACCTGCGTGCCGAAGCCCTGACCGCAATCGGTCTCATCCCCAACGAAGACCAGCGCGCCGAAACGCTGATCGGCTTTGTGCCCAACCTTGAATTTGCCAGCGGCAATGAGCAGTATCCAGCATTGCTCGAAAAAGCACTTGGCATCACGATTGACCTGACCCGCAAACATATCCGGGTGAAGGTGTTGGTGACACTCGCGCCGCATCTGACGCCCGATTTGCAAGGGGAAGCCCTTGCGGCGGTACACAGCCTTGATAGCGAGCGCGAACGGGCGACACTGCTGGCGCAACTCGCCCCAATGCTGCCACCGGATATGCTGATTGCCAGCCTCGCCGTCGCCCATTCGATGAAAGAGCAAGACTCGCGGGTTCACGCGCTGACGGTGCTGGCGCACTATGTCCCCGAACATGCCCGCAGTCAGACCCTGCTCGACGCCCTGGCAGCGGCGTCCAATCTGCCCAATCATTATGAACGGGTGCGGGCGCTGGTTTCGCTGATTGATATTTTGCCAGCCCATTTACAGGAACAGGCCTTCGCTAATGCGCTGGAAACGACACGCCTGATCGAAAACGAAAATGCCAAATCACGGGCGCTGGCGCTGTTGGGGACGCATCTACCGGGCACGTATCTGGAACGGGCGCTGGACCTGGCCAACCAACTCACCGACCCGCAGCAGCGCCTGAGTGCATTGACAGGTATTGTGCCCCGACTGCCGGATAGCGCGCGGGCGGATGCCTTAAAAACACTGCTCGAGACCGCGATTGGCATTCCTTTTGAATATAAACGGGCGCGGGCGCTGGTGAGTATCGCGCCCCTGTTGACACCCGAACTGCTCAAACAAATTATGATTCAAGCCGATGCGCTGGATGATCCCTATGACCGGGTGACTGTCTATATCGCGCTGTCACAGAATATGCCGCCGCAAAAACGCCCGCCGATATTGACCAAAGCATGGAAGCAGATGAAATTCATCGACGATGGTTATGACCGTGCCAGCGCATTAGCCGCCATCGCGCCTTTTTTGCCGCAAAAGGCCAGCAAAGATCTGGCAAAAGAGGCCACCGCGACGATTGACACGATTCTCGACGCTTACGACAAAGCCAGCGCCATCAGCATCCTCGCACCCATGCTGGCGGATAGCGAAAATGAAGCCTTTGCCGCCTTGCCAGACCATAATGAGGCTGTCGAAGAGGCGATAGAAGCGATTATGACCATTCCGCACCAGACGGTGCGCGTGGAATTGTTGGCGCAGGCCGCGCATCTGTGGCAAAGTGCCGACGATGGGGGACGAAGTGAACGGTTGTGGCGTAAATTAGGCGGGCAGTTAGCCACACTCCCCCTGGCGGACGCGCTGCGCTGTTTGGGCGCATTGATGCCGCTGCTGCGAAGTATAGCCGGGGATAAGAGCGTAAAGGATGTCGCACGGATTCTCGGTGTGAGTTAAACTAAAGTATAGCAAATCAAGCAGCTTATGTGCCCTTAGACGGCATCATCCGGGCAGATAGCGCGTTGGTCGAGGTTGAAGGATGTCTGAATCATTTCTAGCGACATTTATGAAAGCGGCGCAAGAAATCACGCGCGCAGAGCGTAGTCTGGCGGTGGATCGCAATTTTGCGGTTGTCGCTGCTGACCGCCTCAACATGGCGACGATAGAATCGGAGGCTTTCCGTAAAGTGGCGATGCCGTGTTTAGAACGTGCCATGAATAAACGTGAGCACAGCATCACCAACAACGTCATTACCGACCCATCACAAGCGCCCAAGACCAATACCAACTTCGCCGATTTGCGGATTGTCGTCGCTTTTCCAGTGGCGGATTATGGCGCGCTGTATCTTGACCAGCATATCCGTTATGGGGTGATTGGCAAAGATGTGGTTGACCGTCTGTTAGCATTCATTGACTATCTCATAGCCAATGATCTGACAGAATTGGGCGTCAAAGAAATGGTAGACCTCTACCACGAATTGTCGTGATGGTGGGTTCGCAACCCGCTGTGCCGTTAAAGCCTGGGCAGCGTTTTGGGTTGTGGGATGGTTTTGAGGATTTCGTCGATAATGACCGCTGTCCGCTTACTATACAACCAGACCATACCGGGTTTAATATCCGCGCCGCAAATCACCGCTAACGACACAATATAGGGCGATCCAAATTCAATGATGTAAACACCGTTCTGGTCACCTTGAAAGAAGGTGGAGTGGAATTTCGTTTCGTCGAGGATACTCGCCAATGACCGCTGCGCCGCGTGGTCGATACTCAGGGCTTTGGTCAGCAAACCGAGATCATAATCATCGAGCGTTCCCGCCGCGCCGACCATGTTGCCATCGGCATCCACCAATCCCACAAAGGCCGCGCGCACATGCCCCAACAGGCGATTGAGTTCCATATTGATTCGTTTGAACTGCTGGCGACCCAGAATCAACGCCACCGGTCGCGTGCGTGGGTCGAGGCGACGGGCACGGTCGCGCTGAATTTCGGCGGGCTGGGGCTTCTCTTCCAATTCAGGCCGCTGCATGTCGAGGCGCTTGAGTTCGAGTTGACGCTCGATTTGCATCAAGACAAAGGTCATGTTCAGCGGCTTATAGAGATAATCCACCGCGCCCAATCGAAACACCGCCACCGCGCTCTTTGCCGACAGGTCATCGTCAATCACAATCACGCGCGCGCCGGGACGCAAGCCGCCCACCACCGCCAGCAAGTCCATGCCACTCAAGTCGGGCAGTTCGGCTTCGGTCACAATCAAGTCGAACTCCGTGAGCAGGATTTCGCTCAACGCCTCTTCAAAGGTGCTGGCGTGGTTGGTCGTATATCCCCCCGCCATTTCCAGGGTGTCGATTAAATGGCTACGCAGCTCTTCATCTTTGGCAACGATCAGGATGCGCTCTTTTTGTCCAT
>CAZTLI010000113.1:0-12964 GCA_964614375.1 uncultured Anaerolineaceae bacterium | reverse complement strand
TGAATCCGCTGGCTGGGCGCACCGTCGTCATCACCGATAACGATGTGGTCACGCCAACGGTGACTCCACCACCAGCAGGAACAGTCGCTGACGCGGGCGCAATTGCGCTGTTCGACCCGGCGATTAGCAAAATCGGTTTGCTCGTACCCGGTCAGACAGGCGTCACAGGCGAAGAATTGGAATGGATTGTGACCGTTCGCAATATCGGCAGCGCGACCGGCACCAATATCGTCGTGACCGATACGCTCAATCCCGGCCTACGTGTCGATAACGTAGATGCGCCCGGCAGCACAGTCAGCATCAACGGTCAAGTGGTGACGGTGACAATCCCGGGTCTCGCGCCGGGGGACACTGTGCAGTTCAGCATCTTCACGACAGTGATAGATGGGGTGACGATTGTGGAAAATACCGCTTGCGTCACCGGCAGTCAGGGTGAAGTCTGTGCGACGGCGCTGCCCATCATACGCTTACCCCAAACGGGCGAAAGTCCGCTGTGGCGGACCGTGTTGATGGCGGTTGTCGGGCTAATCGTGCTCACAAGCAGTGGGTTCGCGATCCGCCGCTATACCCGCTAGAGAACCAACCAGTTCACGCAAAACGGGACGGCCTGCTGTGGGTCGTCCCGTTTTCGCTGCGCCGCCCGGGTTGTGCCTAGTGCCCGTAGGCATTGACTTTGGTGGGTTTGATGGTCACTTTCAGGCGGGTCTCTGTTTTGGCGCGTTCAGCGGGGGCGAATCCGCCGTAGTATTTCTCCACCCCGGCGTACATTTTCGCCAGTTCAGTGATATGTTCGACTGCGCCTTCTTCTGTGGTGTCTATCACCTCGCCGCGAACTTCTAGCCAGTGATACGGGTTGTTGGTGTCGATGGCGACCACCGTCACTTTGGGGTTGGCGCGCAGGTTTCTGGCTTTTTGGCGGGCGGTGGTGGTGTTGATATAGATGAACTCGCCATCATAACTCGCCCAGACGACCGTCGATTGCGGCTGACCATCGGGCATCACCGTCGTGACGACAACATAGACGGGTTCTTCCAACAGGTCTTTATGCGAATCGGGGATTGTTGCAGTCATTGCAGTTCCTTTGTTTCCGAATTGGACGATACATCCCCTATCATAACGTGGGTGCATTAGAATAGTGGAAACAATGCGTACCAATTACAGCGACGGTGCGGGGACAGACTGAGCCCAATACGGTCGCATCAGCTCAAACCAGTCGCGCGCGCGGTCTCTACATAAGCTGTGCAGCGCCGGGTCATCGTTTCGGTTTGCTGACGAATCTGTGCCGCCGCTGTATAGTCACCACGCCCTTGCCGCTTAATCATGCGTTTGAGGTCTGCCATCGCCTGCGCCAGCGCGTAATACTGCCTGAAGAGGCGTGTCCCGTGATAACGGCGTTCCTGCCACTGCCATACGAGGCGCGCCACTAAAAATCCCGCAATCAACACCACAAAATTGACCAATCCGAGCACCAATGGGTTATCGACCGCCGCCACAACCGCAAAACTCAGCCGATTCAACAGCACGACTGCCGCCACAAACAGCACAAGCGACGGCAAAAAGGTCAATGCCAGTCGGGTATAGAGTTGTCCGGTTAGCGGATTGGTCGCAGCGCGCACATCGTCCATCGCATCCTGCGCGCTGTCCAGCGCTTGTTGTACATCATCTGCTGCCATGTAACCTCTCATAGATTGCAATTGTTTCATCGACCATCCGACTGGCGCTGAAGTGCGTTTCCAGGCGGTCTTCTGCCACCATGCCGATATGCAAGCGCAAGGCGCGATCATCCAACAAACGGCGTATCCCGGCGGCGATGGGGTCGATTTGACGGGGCGGGACGAGAAACCCTGTTTCACCGTGTATAATCACTTCGGGAATGGCGCTCACGTCGCTGCCAATAATCGGGACACGCTGTGCCATCGCTTCCAGCATCACCAGTCCAAAGCCTTCCCACAGACTCGGCACCAGCAGCACATCCAACGCCGCCAACAAGCGATGTACATCCTCACGCCAGCCGAGAAAATGCACCCGGTCGGTCAGATGCAGCGCGCGGACTTCTTGCAGCAGCGCGGCGCGCTGGGGGCCATCACCTGCAATCAAGAGGTGTGCTGTTGGATAGTCATTTTCTAGCCGTTTGAAGGTACGGATACCATAGCCAACGCCTTTCTGTTCGGTCAAGCGGCAGACCATGCCCGGCAGCGGCGCATCGGCTTCCATGCCCAATTCTTGCCGGACAGACGCGCGCGACTCGCGAATGAAATCGACATCAGCCGGGGTGTATTCAATCCCATAACGCACCGTGAAAACCTTTTCCGCAGGCGCGTCTTCGACTTCGATTGTGAAATCACGAATCGCGTCGGAAATGGCGATACCGCCTTTGACCATCCGCCACAGAAAACTGTTGATTCGCTTCAGCAGCGATTGACTGCGAAAGTCGTCGTCGTTGTGCCGCCCGGTGATAATGGTCGCGATTCCGGCCAGGCGCGCGGCTGGAATGCCGAACAGGTCAGCGTGCAGCAAATGGGTATGCACAATATCGGGCTTCAATGTCCGCAGCTTATTCCGCAGACGAAAGGGCAGCAAAATATCATAATCGCGGTGGATGACCACCCGCTGTACCGGAATCTGACGCGATTCCGCCGCAGCGACCATCGCATCAACCGGATTATTCGGTTCGACCAGTAAAATCAGGTGGGCGTCGATGCCGCGTTCGCGCAAGCCAGACAGCAGCATGAGCAGATGTTTTTCAGCGCCACTGATGCCCGTGACTTTGATGATATGTACGACACGCATCGGCTAGGCCTCGTTCAGATACCACTGCACGGTACGGCGCAAACCTTCATCAAAATCGACCACCGGCTCAAAATCCAGCAGACTCCGCGCTTTGTCGATATTGGCGCGCGAATGCAGAATGTCGCCGGGGCGGGGGTCGGTGAGTACGGGTTGGATGTGTGTGTCCAGAATGACGTTGAGCTTATGCACCAATTCCAGCAAACTGATTTGCCCGCCCGTCGCTAAATTCATCATCTGACCGGGCGCATCTGGTGCGGTGGATGCCAGCAGATTGCCATGTACCACATTGTCGATAAAGGTGAAATCGCGCGTCTGCAAACCATCGCCATAGATAATCGGGCGTTTGGCGTCAATCATCGCCGTGATGAACAGGGGAATCACCGCCGCATACTGCGAGGTCGGGTCCTGGCGTGCGCCAAATACATTGAAATAACGCAATGCAACCGTCTCTAGTCCATACGACTCGTAAAAGGCGCGACAGTAAAATTCACCCGCGAGTTTGGCTGCACCATACGGCGAAATCGGTTCGGGAGCCTGTGACTCGACTTTGAAATCGCCTTCCACATCACCATAGGCCGACGAGGACGCGGCATAGACCACCCGGCGCACGCCGGCATCCCGCGCCGCGATGAGGACGGTCAGCGTGCCTGTGACACAGTTGTCGTGGGTTTCCATCGGGTTTGCCACACTGCGCGGCACAGACGGCAGCGCCGCTTGATGAAACACCGTATCCGCGCCCGCGAAAATCAGCGCAAGGGCATCGTTGTCGAGGATGCTGTGGCGGTGAATGGTCAGGCGTTCGTTCGCGCCGGGCAGCCGCTGCAAATAATCCAGATTGGCCTGCCGTCCGGTCAATAGATTGTCAATGATGCGGACAGTATGCTCATCTTTCAGCAAGCGTTCGGCGATGTGCGAACCGATGAAGCCCGCGCCGCCGGTGACGACATAGGTCTTTGTCATGATTACCCTTCTGGTGTTACAGATTAATAGCGACAGTGTAATGCTGGCTGAAGTGCGCTGCGCGCTATGTTTGTGGGCTGCGTCCAGCGCTGCGCTGCGCCAGCGCATACATCACGCCCTGACTGTGAGCGATGCCCTTTGTCTCCCAACCGTGTTCATCCAACAGATTGATGGCCTTAATCATATTCAAAAATGTCCCGCCCCACGAGGGGTCAAAGATGATGACATAATTTTGTGTGATAGCTTCCATCGCGGCGGGATTTTCGACAATATCAGCGGCTTTGAGTGGTTTGGATGGATCGAGCATGACCGGCTCCTATTGCGTATGGAGTTGATAGCGCCTGCGAATGACCATCAACAGCCCGAACACTACAACCATGACCAGCAGCCCGAAAACACCAATCGACAAGGCTCTTTCTGGCGGCGCAGTCGTCACAATCAAACCAATCGCGCCAAATAGCATACAAAACCCATAAAGCAGCAGCAGCGTCATCCGCTGGCTGAAGCCCAGGGCCATAATCCGGTGCGAGGTATGGTCTTTGCCCGCCTCCATCGGCGAACGGCCTTCCATCACGCGCGTCAGAATCGCCAGATTGATGTCAATCACAGGCAGCGCCAAAACCAGTATCGGCACCATCCACGTCACATTCAGCGGTTGCGCGCCGAAATTCAGTTTGATACCCAGCAGCGCCACGACATACCCCAACGTGTACGCCCCCATATCGCCCATAAACGTGCTGGACGGATTGAAGTTATAGGTCAAAAAGCCGATGGCGCTGCCAAACAGGGCCGCCGCCATCATGCTCACGAGTATCTGCCCCTGTGTAATGGCAATCAGCATAAAAAATCCCGCCGCAATCGCCGCAGCGCCCGCCGCCAGCCCGTCCATATTATCCAGCCAGTTGATGGCGTTGATGAGCGCCACAATCCAGAAGACGGTGATGGGAATGTCGATAAGGGGCGTGCCAAAGAGCCGAATTTGAATACCAACCAGTGTCGTCAACAGGGCGGCGGCGGTCATCACGCTCAGACGAATGCGCGGACTGAGGTCTTTGCGGTCATCCATAAAGCCGATAATCGCCAGCATCGTCGCGCCCGCCACAATCGCACCCAATTCGACTAAATGCTGTGGGACGCTGAACAGCAGCAAAGAGACGACAAAGCCCACATAAATCGCCAGTCCGCCCATCAGCGGTTTACGATCCAGGTGGATTTTGCGCGCGCTCGGTTGATCGACGACGCCCAGACGCATCGCGATGGTGCGTGATAAGGGCGTTAGACCCAACGATGCGCCAAACCCCACCACCAGTACCGGCACAAATTGCAGCGTATCCATACAAGCCCCTTACATTCAGGTAGCGCGAGTATACCTTAAATGCGGCACGCGGATAAGGGCGCGGTGAGACTGCGGGCGCGGTGAGACTGCGGGCGCGGTGAGACTGCGGGCGCGGTAAGACTGCGGGCGTGTGTCAGCGTTACGAATAGTCATGTGTCACAGCAGCGGCAAGTGCTGAGACAGCAGGAGTGCTAAGCAATAACAGTGAGGCGTGCCTTACATACGATTAAACCCTTTGCGGTTCAATTTGTAGTAAGCCAGCAGCCATTGCGCTGCATGGAGAGGGATGAAGCTGTGGGCTATTTCTTGAATTTCTTCTGCACAAATACCAGAAAAGGATAGGCCAGCGTCCCGGCGTCGGGGACGGCATGGGCGAAGGCGTTGTGATTGGCTTCTTCAAAGTCACTGTGGAGACGGCGAATCTCCTGCATTTGCTGTTTGGATGGCTCGTTGCGGAATTGCGTAATGACAGTGGTATAACCACCCAGCGAGAACAATAGCCAGTGGGTGTCATCAATTTTATGCACCGTTTCGCTGTCGCTGGTGGTCAGCGCGCGTGCAGGCAAATATTGGCGCAGAATCGGTTGCAGTTTGCCTGCCGGAACATCAAAAGTGCCCAGCGTTTCGATCAGATCGCCCGTTTTACTATGATAGATGACGATGCCGACCGCCCGCGCACGGGTCTGCTCGATGATTTGCAGCGTGGATGGCCCGGTTTGGGCAATCGCGATGGCGTCGGGATTGCCACTCATCAAGGCATGTTCGGCGATTTCCAGACGCGCATTATAGCGTTCATAGAGCAGATGAAACTGTTCCCGGCTGACCGTGCCGACAGCAAACTGCTCTAACAAACGCTGCATCTTCTTGCGGAGGAGCGCGCGAAAAGCCTCGGCTTCGTGGTGCGGATTGGAGGGCATAGCGGACGCACCTTACCGATTGAGCTTCTGCTGAATGAACACGCGGAAAGGATAGGCCAGTTTGGTGCGGTCAATCGTCCCGCGAGACAGCAGATTATGATTCGCTTCCTCAAAATCGTGATGCAGGCGTTCAATTTCGCCAATTTGAACCGGCGACGGTTCGTTATGAAACAGGGTGATGACGGTTGTGAATTGGCCCATTGTGAACAGCAGCCACTGACGGTCTGCCACGCGCTCGGCATAGCGGTTGTCCTGTGTGCCCGGTTTGAGCGTTTGCCAGAGTTCGTCCAGAATCGGAAAGACGATTTCTTCGGGCAGGTTAAACTCGCCCAGCGTATCAATCACATGGTCGCTGTAGTTGGGGCAAATCGCCAACCCCATCGCTTTGCCTTTGGCGGCTTCACGAATGGCGATGGTTGAAGGGCCGCTCTGGGCAATATCAACGGCGGCATCGTTGCCACTATTGACGGCGTGTTCCGCCAATTTTAACTGCCCATGATAACGCCCATAAATCACATCAAACTGCGCCTGACTGATTTCCCCCCTGGCATATTCTTGCAGTAAATTGGTAATTTTATCCTGCACCTCGTGCATGAAGGCGCGTGCGCGTGCGGCTGATTCAGACATGATGACCACCTGTGTGGAATAAATGATGTTTCACTCTTGATGATACCATGAGATTGAATTGTCAACGATTGATTTCCTGAATTAATTATTAGATGTGCCCATAGACCGGGTATACTAACCCAATCAGGAAATTTTGAATGAGGAAGGTCTAGTATGCGACGATGGATGGGTTGGTGGGTGCTGGTGCTGGTGCTGGTAATTCCCGCGCACGCCCAAACAGAACCCGAAACGACGGATGACTGTATCAATCCCCTGCGAATCGCCACCTGGAATATCGAGAATCTATCGGTAACACGCGCCAATGACCCTGATATGCAGGAGATGATTGTGGCGGCGTGGCTGGCAATGGATGCCGATGTAGTAGCGGTGCAGGAAATCAGCACGCCTGCCTCGCTGGAAATCATTCTGGAAGCGGTTGAAGCCGCCAGCGGACGCCACTATGATTTCGCGCTGATGGAACGCGGGATTCAGCTTGTGGGCTTCGCGTGGGATGTAGACCATATCACACCCCTGAGCGAGCCGATTGAACTCGAAGACGTGGCGCTGACCAATGGGCGTCCGGCGTTTGTCATGGATTTTGCCTTCGGCGCTTATGATTTCACAGCCGTAACCCTGCACTTCAAAGCCACCCAGTCCAATGCCTCGCGCCAGATACGTCGTTTTCAGTCGATTATCCTGATGGACTGGTATAATGCCCGCCCGGACGATGCCGACGAGGATGTCATCTTTATGGGCGATTGGAACGACTATTATGATTCCGAATGGCTGGAAGCGGCGACGAGCACCCTCTTTTTCACGACGACGACTCTGCCAGAAGGGTCACATTCCTTCTTAGGCGACGAGTTCGAGAGTTTGATTGACCATATCGCCGTGTCGCGCGGGACAGGCGCAGAGGATGAATTTTGCAGTGTGTCGTTGTTCGACTTTGATGCCATCGGCACGGATGAAGACACGTTTGAAAGGCTGGCGAGTGATCATCGCCCCGTTATCGCCACCTTCCGCACGGGCGACGAGGAAGAATGAGCGTTTGGTGCTGGCGCAGGATTGGTCGCCAGAAAGTCCGTAATCTCGCCAAAAACTGTGCGTGTAGGGATAATTTGCATGGTCATGCTCCGCTGATAGCTGCCTTCATTCTGTCATCATTTAAACGTGGAGACTGCTCATCCTGCAACCGCCTCAATCAGCAGCCACTCAATGACGTGTTCGATAATGTCATCGTGGAGCTGGTAGGGGTCGTCGCAGAGATTTTCGAGGCTGGCGATGAGCGTCGGGACAGCGATGCCCCTGTCACGCAGTTCGACCACGCGCGAGGTCAACGCGGCGATGAGCGTCGCTTTGCAGGCCTCTTGATCCAATGCGGCGGCGAGATAGGTTTCCATTTGTTGTGTAGACATGATGCGCTCAATGTTGGAATAGCAGCAAGGGCATCCGTCAATGGGGATGCCCTGTCTATTAGCGCCAGAAATGGCAATTTAGCGATAGGTCACAGGAATAGCGATTGCGGCGGGATTACGGACCAGACCCTGTTCGGCGCGTATCCAGCCCACGACCACCTCGCCATCACATTCGGCGACGATTTGATACCAGTTGCCCCCGGCGCTGCGTCCTACCAGCGGGAATTCACTGCGTCCGGGCAGGCGGCACAAAATCACACCCGCAGCACTTAAATCATTCCAGAGCGGGTTATCCGGGAAGCCGACATAGAGCGTGGGTTGGATGAGCACGCCGTCGCTGATGACGACAGGCACATCGCGCAGGTCGCCGCGCACAATCACATGCTGGTTGGCAACCCAACCTTCCACACCGCCCGCATCCACAAACCACCACGAACGGTCATGATTGCGCCCGATTACATCCAAAGTATCCCCACCGCTGACGATACCCAGCACCGTATAGCCCGCGCCATCGCCGCTGCGGACATTCAGATAGGACGTGTTGACGATGAGATAACCCAGGATGGTTGCATCGCCCGGCTCAACCGCTTCGACGGCGGTCGCGGCGGTCGCGATAGGCAAGGTCGCAATGAGGTGGCGTTCGCCGTCGGCATCTATGCCATAGACAGAGATAAAGCCATCACCCTGCAAGACATCATAATCAACAAAGGTTGTCGTTGTATCTTGCGCGAGACCCGGCAGCGCCACTGCCAGGACGACCAGCGCCATAATCAGCAGGAAAAGAAATCTATAAGTCTGTTTTCCAATCATGGTGTGCCCCTGTTTTGTGGAATGCGTTTGATTTACGTCAATAATACACGTTCCCGTCAATGTGCGCTATTCAGGTGCGGTTTGGAAGTTTTAACAGCGGGAATTTGTGTAGATGATGTTCACACGGAGTCAATTACACGCAACAGGATTCATGCAGGGGCAGCCCGGCGCGGTTACCCCATGCAACACAAAATGAGGCTGGTTACTGCATAAAAAGGGCATTTGTCGAAGCAAAATAATCAAATTTAAATACGCCAATAGCCTGCGCCAGTGGTGAGCAGCAAAATCACCGGTTGGCGAAGCGATAACCCACGCCGCGCGACGTTAAGATATATTCGGGCTGCTGCGGATTGGTTTCGAGCTTCTGGCGCAGATAATGAATATAGAGCTTGAGGCTGTCGATTGCATCGGCATATTCTTCGCCCCACGCCTGTGTGACCAATTCCGTCCGCGTGACGACCCGCCCCGCCGCTCGCACCAGCACGCCGAGCAGATTGAACTCTTTCGGCGTCAGATGTTTGAGTTCATCGCGCACCCACACCTCACGATTCATGAAATTGATGCGGAAGTCACCGCCATTGAAGGCCAGTTCTTCGCTCATATTGGGACGGGGTGAACGGCGTAGATGGGCACGCACACGCGCGACCAGTTCATCATTTTCATAGGGCTTGACGACATAATCATCCGCGCCCATTTCCAGACCACGCACCACATCTTTCACATCGCTCTTGGCGGTCAAGAAGATAATGGGCACGTCCGACATTTCGCGCAGACGCTTACACACTTCCCAACCGTCCATATCGGGCATCATGATGTCCAGCAGCACCAATTCGGGCTGAAAACGATAGGCCTTCCGCAGGCCCTCTTCGGCACGATAGGCTTTGATGACTTCAAACCCGCGTCGTTCCAGCAGCATGGCGATCAATTGCACCGTTGGTTCTTCGTCGTCAATTACCAGAATTTTCTCAGACATGGATTCCAGCCCTCTCGATTCAGGTTGGGGGGGGTATGTAACCCGCTCGTAACAATTCACCAACCAATGTATCACGAAGCGATACACCCGTGCAAGTTTTGGGTAAGAAAACAGTTTGAAAAATCGGCCTTTTCAGGCTGATTTGGTTAGAATGCCCAGCGCGCCGCAAACCATCCTGATTACGCGCGGCGCAATCCCACCAGCCGCAGCAGCGCAAACGGGATGTCCATCACAGCGATCATACGCATCGCAGAATTGACCTGGTTCGCGGCGGCCTCACCCCCCAATTGGCGCATGGCATCACGCCCCAGGCGAAAATAGGCGCGCGTCCGATTGAATCGCCATGTCTTGTAATAGATATTGCCGAGGGTGATGTGAATGCCAATCAACAATTCATCATTGCCACATGATTGGGCAAGCTGTTGGGCTTGTTGGGCGGCTTCTTCGGCCTGTCGATACTTTTTGGCTTCATAATGCGCCTGGGCGATTTGCCGGTGTATCTGCGCTTCATGGGCAGGCGATTGACGGTCACAGGCGATGGCGAGCGCCTGCTGGAACAATTCATGGGCACGGTCTTCATTGCCAAATTTGAGATGCACCCCCGCGATGGAATTCAGCGCCAGCAAACGATAGTTGAAGTGGTCTATTTCTTCGGCGAGCGCCAACGCCCGCAGAAAATCCTCAACCGCGCGCTGGTAATAGTGGGGATTCATCGTATGGACATAACCCTGATTTAACCACAGCGCGCAGGCATCGACCAGATAACCGTTTGCCTCAGCCACTGAAATAGCCCGCTCGAATACCGTCTGCCCCTTTTTATAATCCTTATGCTTGAAGGTATCGATCAAGGCCAGCCCGTTCGTCGCCCAGATAATCTCGCGCTGGTTATTGCTGGCACGGGCAATCGGCAGCGCCGCCTGATATGCCGCGAGCGCTTCGTCCACCTGTTGCAGCAGCAAGTGCATATTCCCCAGATTGACCAGCACACTGACTTCATCATCGGCTTCTCCGGTCGTCCGTATCATCGTCAGGGCTTCTTGATAGCACGACAAACCGGTGTAGTGCCGAAGCTGCCCAAAACTATACAAATACCCTTGCCACGACAGCGCATTGACCATCAACCGGGTATGTTCCAGGCGTTGGGCGATGGCATCGGCCTGTTTAAGGTGGGTTTGTGCTGCTGCAAATTGGCCCCGCAGGGCGTAAGCGCCGACCAATCCCATCAGCGCAATGGCTTCACTTTCCGGGTCATCATCGGCGCGTGCGGTTTCAATCGCAGACACACACACTTGCTGTAATTGGCTAAACGCGCCGCGTCCAGACAATGTCGTGATCGTATCGCGCAGGTCATCGTGTATATCGGGCATTGTCGTCTCCGGTTGTGTATATCATGGATAAACCAATTAGACTCTGAATGATTATTGTGCAGACAGCGGGCTTATGTTAGTTGTGAAAATAATCAGATAACGCCGTTTTTTTGCGGACGCGGACACAGCATTGCTGTGTCCCTACGAATAATGACGGTTGTTAACGGGTTTGTAGGGACACGGCACGCCGTGTCCGATGACCCGATTAAATTGTTAACTTGCTTCAGCCCGTGGCACAAGTGGCTAAAACAGTGCTCATCGCGCCCTTGTCCATCATAAGCATTCTTTTTGTTTCGTCCATCAGAAGCAACATCACTGTATTGATTAAAGCACACAAACCGGATTTCGGTGCTGTGGATTGCCTAACGAGCGGTGTAATTCGTCACCTATCGGTGAGATATTGACGATGATGGTTTACGGAACAGTCGTTTCAAAGCTGGCAGCAATGACGCCGCTGTAATACATGATTTTATAGCGGATGATGTCCAGATGGGTATTCAGTTCGTGGATATGCGCTTCGACATTGTGTTGCAGTGTTTTCAACATTTCGACACGCTGTGGCAGGGACACATCGCCTTTACGCTGGAGTTCGGCATAGGTTTGCATGTCCTGAATCGTCATGCCCGTGGCGCGCAATTTCTTCAGGAATTCAATCCATTCTATATCGGCCTGACAATAGCGCCGGTGCGTATTGTCCGCCCGGTCTATGGGGTGAATCAACCCCACACGCTCATAATAACGCAGCGTATGCACCGTGAGGCCAGTCGCTTCGGCAACCTGTTTGATGGTGTATTCAAGGTTTTGTGTCGTCATAAACCCAAGTCTATCACTTGAAGCCCACTTTAAGTCAAGCCCATACGCGCTAATCGAATCTTCAGCAGGGAGCAAGCGTTCTCTTCAACCGCGCACCTTCTAACCTGTGCCATTTATCCATTCACAATGGTCACGATGGAATATAGCAGCGGTCAGTGGTGCTGACCGCTATTACCTGTGCCGGATAGGATAGGCACGCGCTGAATCCATGTCCCCGGATCACGCCTATCATGATTCGGGGACTTTTGTTGACCGATTAATGTGTGGTGGGTGTGTTAGCGGCGTTCGACACCGAGCGCATAGACATCTTTTTTCTTCCAGCCCGATTCGCCCGCTACCGCTTTTGCCGCTGTGGATAGGGCTTCGCCGGAGTCGAGCAGGGCATAGAGGGCTTCGCGCACCCGTCCGGCGTCCCAATCCCCTTCTGCGCCGGTTGCGCCACCGATGATGAGCGTAATTTCGCCGCGCGGTTCGTTGACCTCGAAGTGACGCAGGACATAACTGGCCTTGCCGCGTATAAATTCCTCATACTTTTTGGTCAATTCACGCGCGACACACACGGGACGTTCGCCCATCACATCGGCAATATCTTCCAGCGTTTCAATAAGGCGGTGTGGGCTTTCGTAAGCGACAATCGTGCGCGTTTCGAGCGCCATATCGCGCAGAAAGCTCACACGGGCGTGTTTCTTCTTCGGCATAAATCCCACATAGATAAAACTGTCGGTTGGCAGACCACTGCCCGCTAAGGCCGTGACAATGGCGTTCGCACCCGGCAGCGGTTCGACCCGATAGCCCGATTGTATCGCCGCCTGCACCAGTTCATAACCGGGGTCAGATATACCGGGCGTGCCTGCATCCGAAACCAGCGCGACATCGCCCTCTGCCGCCAATGTATCAAAAATTTCGTCCAGCTTATCCATTTTATTGTATTCGTGATAGCTGGTCAGCGGCGTGGTGATGTTATAACGACGCAGCAG
>CAZTLI010000112.1:0-12983 GCA_964614375.1 uncultured Anaerolineaceae bacterium | reverse complement strand
TGACCAACGAGGACGATACCGACGAACGTTTCCGTCCGCCCCACGATGAATAGCGCTTGACAGCATAAAAGGTGATATTTGACACTTTCTGGTGCAGCCGCATACGAGTCACGATGACAATATCGAAAGCCGCAAGTGGGAGGTAAAGCCATGCGTGTCAAAATTAATCGCAACGTTTGCGCGGCGAATCTGGCATTTTGCGAACGGTGTCTGGGACGCTTTTTGCTCTACCCGATGGGCTATGAGCGTCGCTGCTTTGAAGAAATGGAAGACGATGGTAAAGAGGAACTGACCATCGAACTGACTTCAGGTAAAGAATCACGGGTGCTGGTTTTGAACGCTGATGACCGCAAACTCATGGCGGGCGAAGGCTGGGCATATTTTGTTGATTTCCCGGTGCCGATATATCGCAATGCGGTTCAACAATAGGCACATCTTTGGTTGAATATATGAACAAGCGCGGATGGATGCACCCGCGCTTTTGATTCTTCGTGGTCGGCTTAGATACCCAGTCCGAGCATTCGGGCGATGGTCGCTGTCGTGAAGGTCACGCTGAAGCCGAGTACCAGCGGCAGCAGGGTTGCGATGAGCGTCCATTTGCGATTCCGGGTCTCGTTCCAGATGGTGAGGATGGTCGTGCTGCACGGATTATGCAGCAGGCTGAACAGCATCAGGTTAATCGCGGTCAGCAGCGTCCAGCCGCCAAGCTGCGTCAGGACGGTGTAGGTCTCGTTGTCGCCCAGTTCGAGCATCACACCCGCCTGCGCCATATCTGAACCGCCGAGTGTCAGCGTCAGCATCAGGATGGTGGGGATGATGATTTCATTGGCGGGAATGGCGGCGATATAGGCCAGCAAGATAACCCCATTGAGACCAAAAATCAGGCCAACCGGATTTAGCAGATTCACGATATGCGCCGCCAGACTGGCATCGCCCACTGTGATATTGCTCAACAGCCAGATGACTGCGCCCGCTGGCGCTGCCATCATTATCGCCCGCCATAAAACAATCAGCGTGCGGTCAATGAGCGATGTGTACACCGTTTGCCAGATTTGCGGTGGACGGTACGGCGGCAGTTCCAGACTGAAGACCGACGCCTCTCCCTTCAACCACGTATTCGACAGAAAACGCGATACCAGCAGCGTCACAATCACACCGAGCACGGCAACGACGACGACACTGCCCGCCGCGAACAGACTCGCCAGCGCAGGCGGTGCAGTCGCGCCGATGAAAATTGTGCCCATCAGGATGAGTGTCGGCCAGCGTCCATTGCAAATGCTGAAATTGTTGGTGATGATAGCGATAAGCCGTTCGCGCGGACTGTCGATAATGCGCGTGGCGACGACGCCAGCCGCATTACAGCCATAACCCATCATCATCGTCAATGCTTGTTTACCATGTGCGCCCGAACTATGGAACAGTCTGTCCATATTGAAGGCCACACGCGGCAGATAACCAAAATCCTCCAGCAGCGTGAACAACGGGAAGAAAATCGCCATCGGTGGCAGCATCACACTCACCACCCATGCCAGCGCCAGATACATGCCGTCTATCAACAGGCCAGACAGCCATGCCGGGGCACTAATCGCCGCCGCGAAGCTGTGGAGCGCCTCATAGACTGTGCCCAGCAGGAAATCGCCGAGCAGCTGCGACGGCACATTCGAGCCAGTGATAGTCACCCAGAATACACCCAGCAGCAGCAGTCCCATCACCGGGAAACCCCATGTACGGCTGGTCAGCAGGCGATCAAGCCGCTGGTCAATGGTCAACCGGGCTTTGTTCGCTTCGTACGTCACGGCATGGTCGGCGATCTGTGACGCATCGGTATAGATGCTCTCCATCACCATGTCGTGATAGTCATCACCAATCGACTGGCGCAGCGTGTTCGCGGTTTGCAGTAAAATGTCTGATTCGGGAGTCATGCGCTCGCCTCCACCATAGCAATAGCAATGGGCGACCAATCGCGCAGGGTGTTGGCCTGTAGGTCGCGGCTAATATCGCCCAGCGTGCCATCGCGCACGGCCTGAACGATACTGGTGTCACCATCCAGCAGACGCAGCGCCACCCAGCGCGCATTCGGCAAACCGGGAAAGCGGGCATTAATCTGTACGACCAGTGTTTGAATCGCATTTTCGAGCGCCGGATTGCTGCTGTTGATGCGATGGGGTCGGGTGTAGGCTTGACCTGTCGCGACGTTGTGTATCGTTTGCAGCAAATCCTCGATACCCTGTCGTTTGCGGGCAACCATCGGCACGACGGGCACGCCCAGATCGCGGGCGAGCTTGCGGGTATCAATCCGCAGGCCGTGTCGTTCGGCTTCGTCCATCAAATTGAGGGCGACAACCACGCGGTCTGTAATTTCCAGAACTTGCAGCACCAGATTGAGATTACGCTCCAGCCGCGTGGCATCGACCACCACGACTGTCACATCGGGACTGCCAAACAGGATAAAGTCGCGCGCCACTTCTTCGTCGGTGCTGGTGGAAAGCAGCGAATATGTACCCGGCAAATCGACCAATTTGTAGCGTTTATCGGCATAGGCGAAGCCACCTTCTGCGCGCGTCACGGTTTTACCGGGCCAATTGCCCACATGCTGGCGCAGTCCGGTCAGCGCGTTAAATACGGTGCTTTTACCGGTATTGGGATTGCCCGCCAGCGCGACGACATAATCGCTATCGGTCATATTGATGCCGAGGCGGATGAGCGCGCCTTCCCGATGGAGTGGGCAGCCTTCGCAGTTAGCCTGTAGGGTGTGTGATTGAACTGTCATGATGTTCGACCTCTCCGGTGTTCTCGCACGTAATCAGAATCTGTTCTGCCTGCTCCCGCCGCAGCGCGATAAGTGCGCCACGTACCCGATAGGCCACCGGGTCACCGAGTGGACTGCGAAATTCGGCGGTGATGCGCGTACCCGGCAGGATACCCAAATCCATCATCCGCCGTCGTTCCACGCCGCTGCACGTAAGCTGATCTACAGTCGCCTGTGACCCGGCGGGCAGCTGGTCTAATGTCGTATTTCGTGTCATGTGCGATACCTGTGCTTGTTTGAACCATCTATATCTATTTTAGACCAGTCTAAGTCACTTGTAAAGAGGATGAATATCACTTTTTAGTCCCACTTTAAGATCAGGTGCAGGCCGTTAAAACGTGCGGCTGCCCGCAGGTCACGTCATCTGAAGCTGACACGATCCGCACAATCGCGCGATTTGCAGGACAACAATTGTCCACGGATGGTCTTTAATAAAATCATCCGTGGGCCCGGCTTATTGCAGCTGCGCGGGTTCTAACCCGCTGCGACACTGGAAAACTCTGTTTTGGGGACTGGTTTATGCGAACGGGGTCAACGTGTGGAACGCTGTTTCATAGCCTGCAATCGTGCCTGGATTTGCTTGGCGGCGATGCGGGCTTCGACATTGAAGTTATACATCGCCCCTTTGCCCTTATAAAACACACCGACCAGATACAATCCCGGATGACCCAATACCTCGCGCCCGTTGGGATGTGCTTCCAAATCGCGCAGAGGCCACCCTTGATCGTCTGTATCATAGTCCATGTCGAGATAGGTGCTCAACACAGGCTGATACCCCGTCGCCATGATGACGGCATCTATCTCTAGCTGTGACCCGTCCGCCAGAAACGCCGTTTTGTCGCTAAAGCGAATCGGCGCATCAACAGGTATGACATAACCATCGCGAATGGCGTGAATCAATTCCGGGCCGCGATAGGGAATGGCTGAACCGGAGTCTTTGTCACCGGGTAATTTGAGGCCGTAGCGCGTCTGGTGGGTATAGCGCAGGTTGCTGACTTTCTCGACCAGCCAGTGCCCCCATTTTTCGGGCAGCAGCTCGCCAATCATCATCCAAACGTGCGTCGATAGTCCCAATGGATAACGCGGACGCAGCACAATCCCACTGCGTATAGCGATGGACGATGGCGGCGAGACCTTGCCCACATCAATCGAAATATCGACTCCGCTGGGGCCATTGCCCACCACCATCACCCGCTTTCCGGCAAAGTCTGCCGCATTCGTAAACTCATGGGCGTGAAGCATCTGCCCGGTGAAGTCGTCCATGCCGTCAATCTCAGGCCAGATGGGATTGCCGAATCGTCCCGTCGCCGAAATCACCGCCGGGTAACAATCGACACCGAGATTGGTCTCCACACGCCACAAATCACCTTCTGGCGCGACACGATTAACCTGAACGCCAAATTCTGGTTGAATGCCCTGTTCGCGCGCATATTCGACCAGATAGCGATGGTACTGTTTGCCTGTCGGATAGAGTCCATACCACAGCGGAAATTTCTTCCCGGTCATGTGCGAGAAGAAGCGCGTGGTATTCAAACGCAGCGACGGATACAGGCTGTTCCAGGTCGAGGCGACTTCGCCCGCGCGGTCAATCAAGCGATAACTGATTCCCGCTTGCCGCAACGCATAAGCGCTGGCAATCCCGGCGGGGCCAGCGCCGATAATCAAAACATTGGCCCGTGTTTGGTGTGATGTGGCTCTGTGGTTCATGCGCTATCTTTCGGTTTCCACTTGTCCCATTGGACAGCCGTCACCCTCCCATTCTTACTATAGGCACTGTCCGTCTGCCCGATGTGTGACCTGCCTATTTATGCCATAGTGAATGTAAGACACAGATTTATGAGGAGCAGACGATGTTCACAGACAACGAATTGGCCTACATCAAATCACAACCCCTCGCCCGCCTCGCGACTACAGCGGATGACGGACAACCCGACAATGTGCCCGTCGGTTTTCGCTTCGATGGCACACACTTTATCATCATCGGGTATAACCTGACCGAATCGCGCAAGTACAAAAATATCGAAGCGGGTCAGCACAAGGTCGCATTGGTGATAGATGACCTTGTATCGGTTGATCCTTGGCAGCCACGCGGATTACGGGTGTATGGCACAGCCGAATTGACCCTACATGAGGGCAGACCCGCCATTCAAATCACGCCCGACATTTCGTGGAGCTGGCAAATCGAAACTGTCGCCGATTCGGTCTATAAAAGCCGTATGCACAGAACCGTTCACACCAGCTGACAATATGCCACATCACTCCTCGGCAAGCGCCGTTGCCGTCATCCGGGCGAAGGGGCGGACGAACGTCGATAGCGCCGCAACGGTTGGCGCGAAGTTGGCGGCATCATCGGTGGTGCGCGGTTCAATCACGGCCAGCGTAGGTCGAATCAGGGCGTCGCGGGTGACGGCGGCTTCGGTATCTATGGCGTTGTATTCCTCGTTCGGAAATCCGATCATCCCACCGCCAATCATGAGCAGGCTCAGCACGAACATGCCCACTGCCAGCACAACCAGTGCCAGAATCGCCGTTCGATTAGACGCATTCAGGCGACCTGTCCGCAGGGCATGTTTCATGGGGACAGCGCGCATGATCGCATCCAGTAACGCATCCAGATGATAGCCACCTGTGAAATCAACCACAGGCACATCACCCAGAGTATCTGGCAGCGGCGTCAATTTGACCTGTACGGCGACAATGGCGTGTTTATCGCGCTGCGCCTGCCTAATGACCGCCTGTACAGAGGAGTCGGTTACAGAATCGGGCGATAACAATACAACCAGCAGCGGTTTTTCTGGTTCGACATGGGCTTTATGGAAATCGCGCCCCAGCCGTCCCGCCAGTCCCGAATCAGAGTCGTGATAAGCAATCGTCAGCATTGCGCTACATAGTCCTTTCGTTGGCTGATGCTCAGGTATTTTCGCCCGCGATGAGTGGCACAGGCGGAATCGTGCGGAGATGGTTTACAATGTCCCAACGTTGATTGTCAGTCAAGTTACCGGTGCAGGGCGGCAAATCACGCCAGCCCTCGGCGATGATGGCGAACAGGTCTTCGTCCCGCAGGACACGGATATTGTTCAAAAACACGTCATACTCATCCGATTCAGGCCACGTCGCGCAAACTTCGGCATAGAGTGCCGCGCCGCGCGCCAGCGAAGCGGCATCGGGCAGCGTCGGATTGATGATTTGCGGCGGTGGCGACAGCCTTTGTTCATAAGCGATACCCTGCTGGTGGATGATGTTCGCCGTGATAACCATGACAAAGATAGACAACCCTATCGCCATTCCTGCAACTGTGAGCGTCATCGCGCCTTTATCGAGCGTGTGATACCAGCGCTTCAGCTCAGGGAAGAACGCGACGACAATCGCCCCAATCACGGCGATCCCGGCGAGACCGTGCAAAATCGTCGCGGGGCGGTTCCTGATAATCGTGGCATCCTCGCTGATTGCCCAATCAAAGGCGGCGCGTGTGACTGTGCCATCGGCTTCGGTGATGTCGAGCAGCGTCCACCATTCGCCTGTGCGGTCAATCGCAGCGGCGGCGGTGACGTAAAAATCGCCATTGACCCGTTCGAGTGTTTCCGTGCTGCTGCGCCAATCGCGCGATGGCTGCACCACCTGCATAGTGACGGTTAAATCGGTTGGGCGTTCGCCGTCGCGTTCGATGACGGTATCAAAGGTGTTGACGCCGGGTCCGCCGGGGGTAATCGTCAACGTGATGTCGAGTCCATTAACCGTTTGCGTGGCAAAAAGCGTCTCGATGTCCTGTTGGATGAAATCCGGCTCAGGAATCGGTGTGGCGCTCAATAGGCCGACGGCTGCCAGCACGACAATCGCCACCAGGACCTCTAACTGCAACGAGCGTCCGAATTGTCCAACCCGATTCGCCCCGCCCCGGATCATTCCCGGCACACGTTCCAGCAATTGGGGACGGAGGGCGATGTGATGCAGCGCGCCAATCACCAGTAACAATGCCACTAGCAAACCCTTCAACAGCAGCGCCTGTCCATAATGGGTCTCGACCACTTCAGATGGTTGATAGAACCACAGCAGCGCGCTGAATATCCCGCTGACAATGACCATCACCACCACCCGCAGCACCAGCCCAGAATAGCGCCGCATCGCCGTTCCCAACACTGCGAATCGGGTCTCGCCGTCATAGGGTTGCAGCGCGACAGGTAAGACCAGTATCAGCGCCATCAACCCGCCGACCCAGAAGGCGACGGCGGTCAAATGCAGCCAATCGACTGCCATCGCCGCCCATGTCCACAATAACGCACCAGCAGCATGACTCACGGCGGTGAATGTGCCCAGAATCAGCGCGACCAGCCAGGCATTCGCCACCCAGAAGGGACGGACGGTTTCCGGTTGTGACTCGCGCAGGTAGATGCTGGCGTAATGCACAAGGGCGACAATCGCCAGAAAGACCAGGCGCGGCTTCCAAAAATCGCCAAAGCGCGAGCCACTGAGTACGATTTCAAAATAATTCTGCGCGAATATCTGACCAATGTCAGTCGTATTGAAGAACACCATCGTCTGTTGCAGCAGCGCCAGCAAATTCCCCAGCAGCGCCAATGACAAGCCCGCCCATATCACCCGATTCAGGCGGCGCATCACGCGCGGCGGCAGCAGTCCCGCCCGATGTTGTTTATTGCCCCACGCCGGGACGAGGACGGTGCTGTACAGGGTGAATGTGCCAAATAGCAAAATGGTGGAGGCCAGCACAATTGTCCGCCAGACGACTTCTAAGGGTTCGGCAGTGGTGGGTGCGGTTGTGCCCTGTATATCGCTGGCGGATTCGCCGATGAACAGCACATAACTCTGCACAATCACATGCCCATCGCTGGCAAAGGCCGGGCGCAGTTCGATGATATACGCGCCGTCGGGCAGTGTCTCCGGCAGCCGGACGACCATCAGCGTATTGTTATCGTGGGCGACTCCGCCTACCGCCACCACTTCGCCCGCTTGATTGCGAACGGTGATTCCGCTGAAATTGGTCTCCAGCCCTTCGCTAAACCAGTATTGCAGGCGCGTTGGCGAATAGTCGAGCGTGGCGCGGTCTTCGGGGATGGCACGCACAATATAGCCATGGGCCGCCGCCGGACGCACCACAATCAATAGTAAAAATAGAGCCAGCAGACCTGACCGCTTCCAATAAGCCATGCGTTAATCCAATGCGATGTGGTCGGGCGAATCGGCTTGCATATCCGGTTCGTCAGACTGTTCCGGTGTATCCTCAAGGTCGAGGTCAAGGTTGCGGCTGCGTACCCACGAAATGCCCATCATGACGATGAATATCGCCGCGACGCTGACGAAGATAACTTCATCAACACCGCCGAGCGCGCCGTGTGCCAGCAGGAATGGGATTGGCATTCTGGCCTCCTGAGGATATGTGACGAGGTTTTGTTCGTTTTTTCACGATATATCCAGTATAAAACACAAACGCCCATCTTCACAGGCGCAGTGGTTGCATTGGTCTATAGTGCCCCCGGCAGGATTCGAACCTGCGACTTACAGGGTTTAGGAAACCCCAGCTCTATCCCCTGAGCTACGGAGGCGGGTATCTACATGCAATATTAGCAAATTTTGGCGTGTCAGGAAATGGTATTTCACCCTTAGATCATGCGGCGTGGCGGCCAGCAGGGTTTGCGCGTGAGGTTTGACCAGTGTCGCCCATTGCCAATCATGGATGAATTCCCGTCAGAAGAGTGTTTGGCCTATTGTATGCCAATCAAGAGAATTTGATCGTATGACGACTCGCTTTAACCAAATGTTTAGAAATTGGCGGTATCATTGCGCGTATTCGTCTCCTATTGCATAGGAAAGCATCATGCGCTATCCCCGACTCCTGATTGGACTGCTGTTTGCCTTGTTTACTATTGCCGCATGTCAACCCGGTGACGCGACGCCGCCAGACACACCCCTGCCAACTGTCGAAGCCTCGTCTGAACCAACCAGCGAAGCCCAAATGGACGCGACTGTAGAAGCCACAGCCAATCCTACCACCGAACCGACTACCGTCTCGCAGGCCAATGCCGAACCCGACCCGCGTTACGCCGGCAATGTGCCCGCGCCGGAATTTCCGCCCGGATTCGATTGGCTCAATGTCGAAAATCCGCTGACGATTGATGGGCTGCGCGGCAAAATCATCATCCTCGACTTCTGGACGTATGGCTGCATCAACTGCATCCACATGATCCCGATTCTGGAAGAAGTCGAACAGACTTTCCCCGACGAAGTGGTCGTCATCGGTGTGCATTCCGCTAAATTTGAAAATGAAGGCGAGACCGAAAATATCCGCCAGATTGTCCAGCGATATAATCTGCGCCATCCGGTCATCAACGACCGTGACTTTTATATCTGGGGGCAGTATCGTCGTTTTGGCGTCAACGCATGGCCTACCTTCGTCATCATCGACCCGCGCGGCAGCGTAGTCGCATCACAGGCGGGCGAAATTCCATTCGAGGCTTTTGAACAGTATATCGGCGCGATGATTCAGTATTACGACGGTTTGGGCACAGACGTAATCAATCGGGAACCGCTGGACGTGGCGCTGGAAGGCGCGGGCAATCCCGGCACACCGCTGCTGTTCCCCGGCAAGGTGCTGGCGGATGTTGCTGGCAACCGCCTGTTCATCGCCGATAGCAATCATCACCGCATCGTCATCGCCGACCTGACGACCTATGAAGTGCTGGCGGTCATCGGTACAGGACGGCGCGGTTTCGATGATGGCGATTTCGACAGCGCCACGTTCAATACGCCGCAGGGGATGGCGCTGCGCGATACTGTGCTCTATGTGGCGGATACCAATAACTCGGCAATTCGCGCCATAGATTTAGACGCCCAGCAGGTCGTCACCATTGCCGGGACAGGCGTGCGTGGGACGAGCATTTTGCGCTATGGTGCGGTAGAAGATGCGCGCAGTATCGACCTTCGCAGCCCGTGGGATGTGGAATTTGGCGAAGGCGACACGCTGTATATCGCAATGGCGGGCACGCATCAAATCTGGCAGTTGGACATTGCGACCCATACCGTGCAAGTGGCTGTCGGCAGCGGGCGCGAGTCCTTGATTAATCTCAGTCTGGCAACGTCGGAATTGGCACAGCCCAGCGGCCTATTTTACATAGATGGCTTGCTTTATTTTGCAGACAGTGAATCGAGCAGCATCCGCGTCGCGGATTACACCGCCGATAGAGTCTATACGGTGGCTGGCCCCGCGATTGGTGTGGGCGATGTGACGATGAACAATGTCCTGTTCGCATTTGGCGATGTCGATGGTGAAGTGGGCGAATCGCGCTTGCAGCATCCACTCGGCGTCACCGGGACAGCCGACGGCGGCACAATCTATATCACCGATACCTATAACAGCCGCATCAAAGTCATCGACCCGGCAACGAACATCGTCACGACCGTGTTTGGTCTCGGTGGCGATGGCGGTTATCGCGATGGCAGCGCCGATGTTGCCGAATTTGATGAACCAGGCGGATTGGATTATGCCGACGGTTTGCTGTATGTGGCGGATACCAATAATCATGCCATCCGCGTTATCGACCTCGAAGCAGGCACGGTCAGCACAATTGTGTTCCCCAATCCCGAAGCCCTGACTCTCGGTGATGCCGTGACGATTGTCGGCGGTAATGCGGCGCAGGGCATGACACTCGAACTTGATACACAGACCGTCGCGACGGGCACGGGCGAAATCGTGTTTACTGTGATTTTGCCGGAAGATTTCAAGGTCAATGACCTCATCGACTCGACCATCGTCTACAGTGCCGATTCAGGTGTAAGGATTGCTGCTGACGACGCGACACAACGCTTCCAGACGAGTGAGGTGCGGATTCCAGTCGAGTTTATAGAGGGCGATGGCACAATCACAGCCGATTTGACCTTGTATTACTGTCGCACGGACGCGACCGCATTGTGTTTCATCGACATGGTGGTCATCAGCGTGCCCTTCACCGTCAGCGCCGCCGCCGATAGCAGCGCCCTGACGATAGACCGTGCTGTCACGCCACCGGATGTCGGTGGATAATGACAATAATTGATACACCTGTAGGGACAGGCCGCTGTGCCTGTCCTTTGTCTTAGCCCATCCCGCCCATTGCCGGACTGCCCTTGCACGGGTAGTATCGGTATAGGGTTCAATAGTCAGGAGCAGCGGGTGATGGCAAAGCGACAAAATATTTCATCGGGCACGAAATGGGAAGCGTTTGCGGGTTATTCGCGGGCGGTGCGCGTGGGCAATGTGGTGCATGTGGCGGGCACCACTGCCAGCGATGAGAACAGTCAAATCGTTGGCAAGGGTGATGCCTATGCCCAGGCTATCTATATCTTCCAGAAAATCGAAAACGCCCTGAACGAGGCTGGAGCAGACCTGCGGCATGTCGTCCGCACACGCATCTATGTGACCGACATCCGCCTGTGGGAAGGCCCCGCCAAAGCACACGGCGTCGTCTTTGGCGACATCCGTCCCGCTAATACGCTGGTCGAGGTCAGCGGCCTGGTCACGCCTGACCATCTGGTGGAAATCGAAGCCGAAGCCATCATCACAGAAGACTAACCGCGTGAAATTCAGCATCCGACTCAACAACGACCATCCACCTGCCGCCTATATCCGGTTGGCACAGGCCGCCGAAGCCGCTGGATTTGACCAGTTCTGGGTGAGCGATGACCTGTTTCTGCACAGTGCCATCGTCATCCTGACCGCTGTGGCGGGCGCGACTTCAACAATCGCAATCGGGACGTGCATCGTCAACCCCTATACGATTCATCCGGCGGAATTGGCAATGGACGCGGCGACCCTCGATGAATTATCGGGCGGACGGTTTAATTTAGGCATTTCGGCAGGCGCGGGACCGTTCCTCAAGTGGATTGGCATCCATCCGGCAAAACCACGCACGATGACGATTGAGGCGATTCGCTTCATCAACCAGCTTTTTGCTGGCGAACGCGCGGCCTATACGGGCGATAGTCTGCAATGGACGGAGGAAGCCTATCTGCGGATACAACCGCGTCGGCGCGTGCCTATCTATATTGGGGCGATGGGGCCGCATATGCTGCGCGCGATTGGCGCAGTGGCGGATGGTGGGTTGCCGCTGCTGTTCCCGCCGGAACATTACGCCACAGTCCTGCCTTATATCCAGGAAGGGGCGGTCAAAGCCGGACGCAGCCTGGACGACATCGACATCGCCGCCTGTATCTGGGTGTCTGTCGGGGCGGATAAAGGCGCGGCGGAGGACGTGCTGAAAGAGAAAATCGCCTATTACGGTCACGCGATGGGCGACCTCATCTGGGGGCAGTTAGGGCTGACTCGCGCGGACTTCGCCGCCATCGAGCAGGCCGCACAGGTCGAAAATGACATCGAAAAGGCCAAATCTCTCGTCACACCCGCCATGATGCGAATCGGCATCGCGGGCACAACCGCCGGCCTCATCACACGTTTGGAAGGGCTGGTCAAATTGGGCGTCAAACACATCAGTTTTGGGCCACCGCTAGGGCCAGATGTCCACGCCGCTATCGAAGCCATCGGACGCGATGTGATACCGCACTTTCGAGACCCTTAGCCTCCTTCACACGATACAATTTTCACGATTTTCATAAAACATTACGGTCTATGAACATTACATGCCATTACACTAGACTCAAAGGATGAGTGGATGTAGGGATAGGACGCAAAATTATGGCAATCGTGATTGAAAGTCTCCCCGAAGAAGCTGTAGTCGTTTTTCATATTGATGGCACGATTAACAAAGAAACGCTGCTCTATGTTTGCACCAGCAGCAATTATGGCTTTGCCCATCGCATTGTTGATGCACAATATGTCGCTGGCAATCCAGACACCATTGTCGCTGGACTCCATGCGGTTGAACAATCGCTAACCGATACAGGCATCAACCCCCATCTCAATGTGAGCTTCGTCAGCACGCCCGAAATTGCCCGTGAATGTGCCGATGCGGGACTATCGTGCTTCCAGCGGATGGACGCGGCGATTGCCAATGCCCGCACCGCGATGACGATGATGTCGCAGCCCGCCTGATACCCGTCACCTACTCGAATTTATACATATCCACATCACATACCGGACGATAACCAATCGCCTGGTAGATGTGATTCGAGGTTGGGTTGGCGAGGTCGGTGAACAAAAAGCAGTATTTGCGCCCCATATCCAATATCT
>CAZTLI010000111.1:0-13172 GCA_964614375.1 uncultured Anaerolineaceae bacterium | reverse complement strand
CTGTCGGCCCGGTGACGACTGGAATACCCGTCGCGTCGGCACTGAACTGGTTGAGTAGTGTGTTTTGAGTGCCGCTATCCCACGTCCAGATTCAGCGCCCAGATCAACCGCGAGTACGGTTTGAAGAGCCGTGTTTTAACCTCTCGCTGCCAGAACCTTCTTTTCATAGTCGGCTATCTCGTTCATGTAAGCCATGCCCACGGGCACACCTTGTTGTTGGCAGTAGTTATCCCAGACTGCGCCAAATGGCAGTCCTTTCAACTCCTCCAGTAGAGCCAGCCGCCCTGTGAAATTACCATCATTTTCATACTGACGCAACAATTGGCGGGGTTCGAGCAGCGCCAGCAGCAGGGCCTTCAGCGCATTGCGCGTCCCAATTGTCCAGGCGGCGATACGGTTAATACTCGCATCAAAGAAATCAAGTCCGATATGCACGCGCTGCAAGAAATCACCGCGCACAATCTCCTGCATAATGGCGTGCAAATCATCAGTCAGCGTGACGACATGATCGCTGTCCCAGCGCACACCACGGCTCACATGCAGTAAAATTTCCGGCACGTACAACAGCACGGACGACAATTTATCGGAGATCGATTCGGTTGGATGGAAATGTCCCGCATCGAGACACAGCAGCGTCTGGTTAGCAACGGCGTAACCCAGATAAAATTCGTGCGACCCGACGACATAACTTTCCGAACCTAACCCGAACAGCTTACATTCCACCGCATCCCGATTATGCGCCGGGTCAAGCGGTTTTTCGAAAACCTTGTCCAATGCGTCTTTTAACCGCTGGCGCGGCGCGAGACGGTCTGCGGGGGTATCTTTATAGCCATCCGGTATCCAGACATTGGTTACACACGGCGACCCCAGTTCGCGCCCCAAATAGGCCCCCACGTCGCGGCTGGCGATACAATGTTCAATCCAGAAGTTCCGTATCCCGCTGTCGGCGTGGGACAGCGTAAAGCCATCGTCCGCCAGCGGATGCGAAAAGCACGTCGGGTTGAAGTCGATACCATGCTGATTTGCTTTTGCCCAATCGACCCAGCTCGCAAAATGCTTTGGCTGGATTTCATTGCGCGGAATTTTGGTGTCACTGTCCAGATAAATGGCGTGCAGATTCAGCCGATGTGTACCCGGTATCAGGCTATAGGCTTTATCGAGATCACCGCGAAGTTCATCAACCGTCCGCGCTTTGCCGGGATAATTTCCCGTCGTCATCAAGCCACCACCCAACCCGCGATTCGGGTCTTCAAAACCACCAACATCATCGCCCTGCCAGCAGTGCAGGCTAATCGACACTGTACTCAACGTCGATAACGCCCTATCAACATCGACACCGAACGCAGCGTAACGCGCTTGCGCCAGCTCAAATGCGGATGCTATCTCGTGGTCAGTCGGCTGCTGAGTCATCGTCATTTGTCTTAATCCAGATGAAAGACTTCTTCAAGCTCAATAAACATCGCATCAGGATGTGCGCCTTCAGGGATTTCAAAGTAGGAACTCATGGCATCTTGCCAGCGTTGATTTACGTCCGTTTCCGCCATCGCTGTCTGCGCCGCGTGCAATGATTCGGGCGTCTCGAAGTAACCAAATAGCAATCCATCTTTGTTCATAAACAGCGAGTAATTATGCCACCCGGTAGCGCGCAGGGCTTCCAACATTTCGGGCCAGACTTGCTTATGCACTTCCTTATATTTATCAATCAAGTCTGGTTTGACTTTGAGCATAAAACCAACACGTTTCATACACTTACCTATCTTCGTCAGCATTCTGCATAGGATTTGTGAGAAAGAGGGCTGCCTCATATGTGTCAAGCAGCCCTCGTCTCCACGAAATCGGCTACATACGTGCGGCTTGCTTATTCACTCGTCGCCCACTCATCGAAGTTATCGGGGGTATAGACGCTGAATGGCCCCATCAACACGCGCAATCCACCATCCGGTGTCGCTTCAATGGTGTACGTGCCCATGCGTCCAGCTTCAAATGTCACACCGGCTTCCGCTTCCATCGCACCACTCGCCAGCAGATACGCCACATAGTACGTCAGGTAGCCAAGGTCGTCGAAGTTCCACAGCGCGAAGTCCTGAGCACAACCTGCTTCAACGAACCCTTGCATCTCCTGCGGCAGTCCGAGACCACTCACCAGCACCTCACCACACAATCCTTCGTCCTGTACTGCCCGCGCTGCCGCCGCAATACCCACTGTCGTCGGCGCCATGATCAGGTCTATGCCCTGATCTATCAGACCCAACGCTTCGTTGTAGCTGTCTTCCGATACATCATTGCCATAGACCACCGTCACGATTTCGATGCCACCATAGACATCCGGGTTCTCTGCGATGACGGTCATCATCGCGTCAATCCAGATGTTCTGGTTGGTCGAATCTGGCCCTGCTGACAGGATACCGACACTGCCACCGTCAGGGAGTAAGCCTAGCGCCATATCCGCCATCACCTGTCCCGTCTCGGTGAAGTCCACCTGCGCGATGAACAGCGACTCCCCTGCTGGCGACACAGGTGAATCCCAACTGACCACCGGTATCCCCGCTTCCAATGCCGAGATCGTTGCTGGCTCTACCGCCAGACCGCCGTTATTGGAAATCATGATGGCGTCCACACCTTGTGTCACCGCGCTCGTGATGAACGGGATTTGTGCATCCGCGCCATCGGTAGGTGCTGGCCCAACATATTCCAGCGTCCCCGTATTGCCCAACTCTTCATGCGCTTCCCGCGCACCGGCATGTGCCTGATCGAACACCGCAATGCCCGTGAACTTCGGCAAGAACACCATGTCGAGTTCTAACCCCGGCTCGGCAACGACGACTTCCATATCGCCCGCATCATCTGTCACTGCCCACTCATCGAAGTTATCGGGGGTATAGACGCTGAATGGCCCCATCAACACGCGCAATCCACCATCCGGTGTCGCTTCAATGGTGTACGTGCCCATGCGTCCAGCTTCAAATGTCACACCGGCTTCCGCTTCCATCGCACCACTCGCCAGCAGATACGCCACATAGTACGTCAGGTAGCCAAGGTCGTCGAAGTTCCACAGCGCGAAGTCCTGAGCACAACCTGCTTCAACGAACCCTTGCATCTCCTGCGGCAGTCCGAGACCACTCACCAGCACCTCACCACACAATCCTTCGTCCTGTACTGCCCGCGCTGCCGCCGCAATACCCACTGTCGTCGGCGCCATGATCAGGTCTATGCCCTGATCTATCAGACCCAACGCTTCGTTGTAGCTGTCTTCCGATACATCATTGCCATAGACCACCGTCACGATTTCGATGCCACCATAGACATCCGGGTTCTCTGCGATGACGGTCATCATCGCGTCAATCCAGATGTTCTGGTTGGTCGAATCTGGCCCTGCTGACAGGATACCGACACTGCCACCGTCAGGGAGTAAGCCTAGCGCCATATCCGCCATCACCTGTCCCGTCTCGGTGAAGTCCACCTGCGCGATGAACAGCGACTCCCCTGCTGGCGACACAGGTGAATCCCAACTGACCACCGGTATCCCCGCTTCCAATGCCGAGATCGTTGCTGGCTCTACCGCCAGACCGCCGTTATTGGAAATCATGATGGCGTCCACACCTTGTGTCACCGCGCTCGTGATGAACGGGATTTGTGCATCCGCGCCATCGGTAGGTGCTGGCCCAACATATTCCAGCGTCCCCGTATTGCCCAACTCTTCATGCGCTTCCCGCGCACCGGCATGTGCCTGATCGAACACCGCAATGCCCGTGAACTTCGGCAAGAACACCATGTCGAGTTCTAACCCCGGCTCGGCGACGACCACATCGTCCTGTGCAACCGTCATGCCGACAGACATGATAATCACAGCAAGAAGCGCAAAAATCATTATTCGTTTCATGTGTTTAGCTCCTGTATAAAATCTAATTGCCGTTACTTTCGTGATTGGAACCAGCAAATCGGTGAATTTATACCACCTCCCTTGAATCTGACTTTGAAGACTGGGGTTGGAAACGAAACCTTAGCTGATTGCGAAGCTGTTGCAGATATTGCGCGAAGTTGGGAATCAGCACCGACAATATCAGCAGGATGCCGACCACCATAGATTGCACACTGCCGGAATAATTGGCGAGACTCATGCCGTTGCGTAGATTCAGCACAACGAGGATGGACAATCCCACACCAATCATCGTGCCTTTGCCACCAAAAATACTGACCCCTCCCAACAGCACAATCGTAATAATGTCGAGTTCAAAACCTTCTGCCTGATTTGCCCGTACAGACCCCAAACGCGCTGCAATGAGCAAACCCGCTAAACTCGACAGGATTGCCGAAATCACAAATAACCTCATTTTTATCTGGTTGACTTTGACACCGGCATAGCGCGCAGCTTCGCGACTGTTGCCGATGATATAGACATAGCGTCCAAATGCGGAATAATGCAGGACGATGGTAAAAATGACGAACAGGATAGCAAAAATGATGATTCCAGAAGACAGTGGCCCTAACCAGTTGGGTTGACCAAGGTTATCAAACCAGACGGGGAATTCACCCACCGAGCGATTTTCTAAGAGGACGCGCGCCGCACCTCGATAACCCACAAGCCCTGCCAGCGTAACAGCCAGCGACGGCAGCCCAAAACGACTAATCCATAACCCATTGAATAGGCCGATGAGTACGCCAGCGAGCAAGGTCAGCACGATAGCCAGTTCCGCCGCGACACCGCGTTCAAATAGCCATGCAAACAGACTCGCCGCAAGACCCATAATCGACGCGACTGACAGATCAATCTCGCCATTGATGATGACCAATGTCATGATGAGAGCGACGATAATCTTCTCAATAGATAATTGAAACACATTGACGAGATTGCCCACACTAAAATAAAAAGGTGACAACTGCGTGTTGATAATCACCACCAGCACAAGGATAAGCGCCAAAAACGCTTCCCATGTTTTAAGCCATGACAGATTTAGTCCATTCACGCCGTTAATCGCTTTCTATCACAGGTTGCTCTTGATGGGTGTGCTTTACTTTGCCGCCGCGCGTCCACCACCCGCTGAGACGATTCAATATCAACGTATCGCTCGCCACAGCGAGCAATATCAACAAGCCAAGCAAAGCATCTTTCCAGAATTCGCTAATCGTGGTACGGATGAGACTCTGCTCCAGCGTGCCAATCAAAACAGCACCCAACAGCACACCAATCATCGTGCCAGAGCCGCCGAAGATATTGACGCCACCTACCACGACGGCGGCAATCACATCGAGTTCCATCCCGATAGCCGCGCCAACAGTAATTGTGCCAAAGCGCGTTAGGAACATGAAACCGCCCAACCCGGCGAGCGCCCCGCATAAGATATAGGCGACCAATATCGTGCGTTTCGCGGGGAGTCCGGCAACATCAGCCGCTTCCGGGTTCGACCCAATCGCATACAGGCGGCGTCCAAACGGCAAATACCAGATCACGAGCTGAAATATAACGACCACCAACAGCATCAAACCGACCAGCGCGCGTATTTCAAGGTGTTGATCGGACTCGATATCGCCAATGATAAACAGATTGAGACGCGGCAGTTCGTTCAACCAATCCGGCAAATCGCTCACCACGATTGACGAAGCATCCGACAATTCGACTAACAATCCGCGATAAATGGCAAGCGTACCCAACGTGACAATGACTGCCGGGATTTTGGCATAAGACACTAGCACACCATTTGCCATCCCCAGCAGCGCACCAATACCCATTGCCATGAGCACCAACAAAAGCGGGGCGAGGTCGTTGTTATCAGAAATGATTGTGCCCACGGTGTACGCAGTAAAACCCACAATCGAACCGACAGACAAATCGAGGTTGCGTGTTAACACTACCAGCGTTTGCCCCACCGCAACGACGGCAATAATCATCACCGCGCCCGCTATACGATTAAAGGTGCGGAAGGTGTAATAATTGTTGATTTGCGACCCAAAGAATAAAACAGCGACGATGATAATCACCAGCAGGCTGAGTTCGCGGATTTGTTCAGGGCGCAAACGGCTTCTGATGAAATTCACACCCCATCCTCCGCCGCTAAATGCACCTGCCCCATTGCCGCCGTCATGATCTTTTCTTGCGTGATTTCTTCTTGTGCATAGATGCCCATTTGTTGGCCTTCACGCATCACGAGAATACGATCACTCATTGCCATCACTTCGGGCAAATCCGAAGAAATCAGGACAATGCCCAAACCCTGTTTTGCGAGGTCGTTGATAATGCTGTGAACTTCGCTTTTTGTGGCGACATCAATCCCGCGTGTTGGTTCATCCAGTATCAGCAGCAGCGGGTCGGTATTCAGCCACTTGCTCAAGACAACTTTCTGCTGATTCCCGCCCGATAGTTTGCCGGCCAACAAATGGATTGACTCTGCTCGAATAGAGAGCTGTTCACGATGATATTCTGTGGTTTCACGCTCTCGTCCAAAATCCACAAGACCGAAACGTCTGAGATATTTCTTGAGAACGGGCAGTGTGATGTTGGCGGCAATCGACATCGAAAGCACCAAACCATGTTCGCGCCGGTCTTCGGGCACATAAGCAATACCCAGTTCTGTAGCCTGTGAGGGTTCGTCAATCTTGACAGGCCTGCCGTCAAACACGATATCGCCGCTATCAGGCGGTTCGACGCCAAAGAGCGCTAGTGCGACATCGGTACGTCCTGCCCCAATTAGCCCTGCAAATCCGAGCACTTCACCCCGATGGACATCGAAGCTGATGTTCCTAAATCGGCCTTCTTTGGTCAGATTCCGCACCGATAGCAGCACATCGCCCGTGTTGGCAGCGTCTTTACTGAAGAATGATTCAACATCGCGCCCTACCATATCGCGTATAGCGCTTTCAGTTGTCACTTCTGTAGCGGGGGCAGACGATACAAAGCGGCCATCACGAAAAATGGTGACCCTATCCGCAATGGTGAATACCTCTTCTAAACGATGACTAATGAACAGAATGGCGACACCTTGTTCGCGCATATTCCGTACAATTCTGAAGAGCTGGTCTACTTCATGGGCAGAGAGCGACGCTGTGGGTTCGTCCATAATCAGGACGCGCGTCTGTAGCGAAATGGCTTTTGCAATCTCGACCGTCTGCTGTTGTGCTACCGTCAGACCACGCGCTTTCTGACGGACATCGAGATGCACACCCAGTTGATCCAGGATTGCCTCCGCTTCGCGATACATGCGAGGCCAGTGAACGACGATGCCCCGACCTCGATGACTGATGAAGATATTCTCTGCAACAGTTAAATCAGGGAAGACGAGGGGTTCTTGATAGATGGCAGCTATACCTTGCTTTTGTGCCTCGGAGGAGTTGCGGACACGAATAGATTGACCATCCAGCACCATCTCACCCGTGTCTGGTTGATGAATACCTGTCATAATCTTAATGAGGGTAGACTTGCCCGCGCCGTTTTCACCTAACAAAGCATGAACCTCACCCGGATACAGAGTCAAATGCACAGCATCGAGCGCCTGTGTCGCACCAAATCGCTTAGATGTATCACGAATATCTAATACTGGGTGAGAACCTGTTTTCATCAGTAACTGTATATCTTCAATACCTTGAATTTGAGAAATAGTAACAATATTCACCAAATTTCGCAACAATTTCAACAAAAATCAACAGAATTCGATAATTTTCACCAATCCATGCTATTCTTAGGATGATTTAAATAACACTTAATCGTCAAATCGTGTAAACTGTCAGCAGTCTGTCATACACAAACTGGAGTAATTGTCGAGCCATTATGCAAAAGTCAGCCAGTGCTTATGAACGTCATCACGCCATTTTAGAACTGGTGCAGCGCAGCGAAAGCGTCCGTGTGACAGACCTCGCTGAACAGCTTCAAGTTTCAGAGAGTACGATTCGGACGGATTTAGAGACCCTGGATGAACAAGGGTATCTCGTGCGGGTACGGGGCGGCGCGATTGCAAAGTCTATAGATTCCGACAATGGTGCAGCACCCTTCCTCTTTCGCAGGGCCTTTAAAAACGCCAGCGAAAAACAGGCCATCGCGCGTTGGGCAGCAGGGATGGTGGAAGATGGCGATGTCATCATGCTTGACGCCAGTTCGACAGTGCTGCACATCGCGCCCTTCCTGCGAGATCGTCGCAATCTAACGGTGCTGACCAATGGTATTACCGTCGCGCAGGCCCTGGCAAAAGAGGCGTCGAATACGGTCATTATCCTCGGCGGGATTCTGCGTCCGAATGGCAATGCGCTAACCGGAGAAATTAGCAAGCAGTTATTGCAGGATTACCATGTGAATACGGCGTTCGTGTCGTGCAGTGGCTTCACAGTCGATCAAGGCTTCTTTGAGACGAGTCTACCAGAGGCACAGATGAAGGCGTTGATGTTGCAAGCGGCCCAGCGGTGTGTGGCCTTGTTGGATTCGAGTAAAATCGGCAACATGGGACTAACGGCTTTCTCGTCACTTGCCAATGTGGACTATTTCGTGACTGATGAATTCATCGAGCGCCAGGTCATTGATAAAATTCGCATGACCAACACGCATGTGATCGTTTGCGGTGACCAGACGACCCAGACATACTCGCCCATTGATACCCGCAGCCCCCAAAGCAAATATCGCATCGGGTTCGCCAATCTGAGCGAATACACCCCATTTAGTCGAGATGTCCGCCGCAGCCTTGAGCGTGCGGCTGAGGTTAGTAATCGCGTGGAACTGATTGTGGCGGATAATCAATTAGACCCACAAATCGCCTTACAAGTCGCCGATGAACTCATCACACAAGAGGTTGATCTCGTCATCGAATATCAAATTGACGAGACGACAGGCAATCTCATCGCCCATCGCTTCCAACAAGCAAATATTCCCGTTATTGCCGTCGATATTCCGATGGTTGGCGCGGTCTATTTTGGCGTGGATAATTATATTGCCGGAAAAATGGCGGGGATAGAACTGGGCAAGGCCATTCAAGAACGCTGGCACGGGCAATTCGACTACTTGATTGTTATTCAGCAGCAGCGTGCTGGCAGCTTACCTGCCATGCGAATTAAAGGGCAGTTGGACGGTCTCCAAGACACCGTCCAGGCTATCCCGTCCGAAAAAATTCTTGAGGTGGATTCAGACAACACGTTTGAAGGCACTTTTCGGATCATGCACGAATTGTTCCTGGAATTATCTGCGCCCGCACGGGTTGCCGTCATCTGCTTCAATGATGATGCGGCTGTCGGGACGATCTATGCCGCCCGCGAGACTGGATTCTGGGAAAATCTCCTTTTAGTAGGGCAAGGCGCAGATCGACGCCTGCGGGCAGAGATGCGAAACGAAACCTCACCCGTTGTTGGCGCAACAGCCTACCGCCCCGAAGATTACGGTGGCTATCTGATTGCACTCGCGCTCGACCTCCTATCCGGGAAACAAGTTCCACCAGCAGTCTACATGGAACACTTCTTCGTCAATCCGTCGAACGTCGATAGATACTATCCCCCGGAAGCGTAGGACAGGGCGTAGTGCCATTTCGTGTGTAAGTTTCAAACCATTGCGTCTACAATTTCAGCTATTACCTGAAAACAGCGGCCTTTGCGCGCGCGTGCGCGCAGGATTTTCCACCCGGGTTTAATCAAGTTCAACCAGGGGGCATAGGTAGGTTGAAATAGAAACTTCACCTGTGGGTGAGCCAGCGCCCACCGTAAGACATCGCGTGTCTTGTGCGTGGATAGGGTATCCAGGATGATGTAGATCGTTTTGCCAAGCCATGTACTCACAACCCTGTTCAAGAAGGCAGCGCAGTTGGCACTGTCGCCCAGTGTAGCAGCAGGTCAGTGCCTGCCCGTGTACAGGTTCAAAGGCCCCCAGTTTTCCCCCGCTGCCATCAATTGTGACCCCCACCTCGCCGACAGTTAGTTCCCCTGCCGCGACCCATTCGGGAAAATCTGCTTCATATTTCTCCTTGTGATCGAAATAGAATGGTTGTATCGACTATATTTCTATTTTGTTAGGCTAAATATGAATCACTTACAAGTCAATCTACCCCACTACTCAAAAGTTGAACCATCTGATGTACGACGCGCGTTGGAGAATTTACTGTATCGAGCGAATCCGCTTGAAGAGCACAGCCCCCTCTTATATTTGCGATTGCTCAGACCCTATATAAGCGAGGCGGATTCGCTTATTTGGCGGGTTATGGCGCTTGGCGATTTGCTCACGACAATCATTTCGCAGGTCTACTCCCAGCATCGTCAGATACGCGATTTACCGTCTCCCGATGAAGCCTTTTCGCTCCGAGATGCCACCGCACAAATCCAGTCAGATGTCCTATCCGATAGTGTGGAGTTGATGTGTTGGAGCTGGCTCTTTCACCGTTATGTCCGAGTTGACCTTGATATTGGACCGCAGCAGTTCGCGACGATCTGTGGGATTACAGACCGGACACTCCGTCGCTACCACCAGCATGGTGTGCGGCGTCTGACCGAACAGTTGATCCGCCAGGAGATGGAATTGTGGCGAAACGGTCACGACTTAATATAGCTATCGTTGCGGATGTTATTGCCGGGTCAAAACCTAATAGCGAATAAAGCCAAAAACCTGTTTTGCAAATAAAACGAGGTTATGGCTATTGTTTTGGCTCAGATTTGAAAGAATACTGAACCGGATTTCTTGCAAATTCTGAGGAAATTTATTGTTCCTTAGTGCTTCAATAGTAGTCTACCCCTAGTTTAATGGAGTAACCACTGGCGCATTTTCTCCGGGTCACAACTTTGCGGTATTGGAGATGGTGGTATCGTTGGTTGTGGACTTGGCTTCAGTCCGGGTTGAGGCAGCAGGTGTGGTCGCGGACTGGTGCTGGCTTAATAAGGACAATCAGATATACATGCAGCGTCCGAAAGGCCAGCCCCTGAACAAAAATCACCCTCTGCTATGGAGGGTGACTGTATCTATCGCAGCATTCATCTGGACAATCTGGCAGATTGTCCCTGCGTCTATGCCTTCAACTGCTCGAAATAGTGCTTGCGGAATTTGGCGACTTTGGGCGCGATGACGAACTGGCAGTACCCCGCGTTCGGGTTGTTGGCGAAGTATTCCTGATGATAATCTTCAGCCGGATAGAAGGTGTCGGCTGGCGTGATTTCGGTCACGATGGGGTCATCCCAATTGGCGCTGTGCTGCTTGATGGCATTCTCAGCGACCTTCTTCTGTTCGTCGGAATGATAGAAAATCGCTGAGCGATATTGTGTGCCCCTATCCGCGCCTTGTCGATTGAGTGTGGTCGGGTCGTGGATGGTGAAGAAGATGTTGAGAATATCGGCAAATGCGATGACATCCGGGTCAAATGTCACCTGCACCACTTCGGCATGACCTGTCGTCTCATTGCATACATCGCGATAGGTCGGATTGGGGACGTGCCCGCCCATATACCCTGACACGACATCCGTCACACCCTTCAACTGGTCATAGACCGCTTCCAGACACCAGAAGCAGCCACCGCCGAGGGTTGTCATTTCCTTACCCATTATTTTGTCCTTGTGGTTGGATACGCTTGCAGTGCATTATACACGCCCTAGCATAAGAGCGGCGTATTACGAATCAATAAACATGAATGGATGTATCAGCAAAATACCCGGCCTCCTTTACGCCGGGTACGTCCATCATGATTGCTGTATACAATTAAGCAAATACTTCTCAATTCCCCACTACAGATATTATAATGCGCTGCCGCATGTGCCGCTGAATGAATGGATTATAAAATCATCCCCATTTCGTTTATTCTTCATTAACCTTATCGCAATTTGCCAAATCGTGGGATAAGTTGGGATTTCCTGGGGGAGCAATTGCTTGCAGCCACGCCCCGTCCAGAGTAATCACAAACGCGGTCAGTCGTGGGTGATTGCCATAACACGACGGCTTCGGGGATGCCGCGTAGACACCCCGAAGCGATACAGGGCATCCCGTTTTCCCGCTAATCGTTCGTCTGTGTGATAGCACACCACTCCTTTCTACCCAGTTTTGCCGCGCCCATCATGTATAATGGCGTTGATTGTTCGACAAATTGAAAGCCCATCAACCCTATGCCTGTTTACATCTCCTTACTGCGCGGTATCAACGTGGGCGGCAACAAGAAAATCAAGATGGCGGAACTCACAATGCTCTATGAATCAATGGGCTTCACGAGTGTCCACACGTTATTACAAAGTGGCAATATCGTCTTCGAGAGCGATGGGGTTGATATGGGACGGCTAGGCAGCACGATTGAAACGGGCATCGAACAGCACTATGGCTTTCAGTCGAAAATCATCATGCGGACGCGCGACCAGTGGCAGGCCGTCATCGACAATCACCCCTACTCCCCTGCCCAGCTCACCGAACCCTCTAAGCTATTGATTGTGTTTTTACAGGAAGTCGCTGCTGCAAGGGCCTTCAATGTGTTGTTAGAGGCACATACTGGCCCCGAAATTATCCACAATGGCGGTCAAGAGCTGTATGTCTTCTATCCCAACGGCATGGGTCGTTCCAAACTCGATCACAGCTTCATCGAGCGCAAACTCAAAATCACCACCACAGGCCGCAACTGGAACACCGTCAACAAGCTGCTCAAGCTAGCAGTGTCGCTCTAGCTGTGCATTTGCTGGTCGTATTGCGTTTGTGCTTGCTGAATCGCTGCCTGATGGTCGCCCGCCCATTGATAGATTTGCTCGAAAATTGGTATCAGCGTCTCCCCCAGCGGTGTGAGTGAATATTCGACCTTCGGTGGCACGACAGCGTAAATCTCGCGATGGACGAGTCCATGCCGTTCCAGCTTCCGCAGCGTGCTGGTGAGCATCGTTTGCGAGATTCCCTCAATCGACTTCTGCAATTCGTTATAGCGTTTTGTGCCCAACGATAGTGCATAAAATATCAGGCTGCTCCATTTGTTGATGACAATATCGAGAACATCGCGATTGAAGCAGTCTTCTTCGAGAATGTCGTAGTCCTGTTCGTATGCCTGCATGACCCGTCCCTTCACTCTAAAACTGAGGGTTACATCTATTTCGTATGTAATGCTTATTTTTCTGCCTACTTCACGAAAACAGTGATACTTCTTATTCTATATATGGTTACCCCGAAGGCAACACGGTAATCATAGACATCGCGAATAAACAGGAGGTATTCATAATGGCACAGGTCGTCTCGCTGCACATCAACACCGACCAACCCGAAG
>CAZTLI010000110.1:0-13243 GCA_964614375.1 uncultured Anaerolineaceae bacterium | reverse complement strand
TGCGCCCTACATCCCCATAGCTAAAGCAAGGGGCTTTGGTCGCATTTTCGGTAAAGACTTTTTACTTTTCAAACCATCCAGCCATATAATGAGATTAGCTGTCAGGTACTCCATCATCCACCCCTATCCAGCGAAACGGTCATCGGCACACAAAAAAGGTTGACAATCATGCCCTATAAAATATTCTGGCACACACCCAATGTCGCACTTTATGCCGAAATCATTGGCGATATTACCGAAGACGAAATGATCGCCCTCAACGCCGATATGCGTGACAATTACATTGAAAAAGGCGATGCGCCTGTGCATCTCATTCTCGATGCCAATGGCGTCAAGAGTTTTCCGCGTAGCGTGCGTGCTATTCAACAGGCATTCAATACCTATCTGAAGCATCCCGCAATAGGCCGTATCTATGTGATTGGTTACAACAACATCGCCATCAACTTTATCACATCGGCTGTGACCCGCATCCTCGGTGTCCAATTCAAGCAGGTATCCTCACTTAAAGACGCCGAACAACTTCTGTGTCAGGTTGAACCGCGCGTGAAACTACACGTTGATCGCGCGTCTTAATCACAAGACCCGTTGAATCGCAGTTCTGGTGCCGCCTGTCCCGCGTCATTTTTTGTTTGGGAAGATGCCCTAACAGGGTTAACTGCTGTTGGCGTTCATGAGCCTGTAGGCATCTTCAAGAGACCGGGCGGATAAATAGGCACGTCCCGCCGCGCCATAGCGTCTCCAGATTTGCTCAAACAGATACCGTATGTCGTTCGATAATGTAATCGTGATAATGGTGTGGGTATTGGGATGCGAATGATAGGTTTGCGCGGCGTGGCGCAGATTTTCGACCAGGCCATGATTCGGCATATAGGAACTGTCATCCATATTATGAATAATCGTCACCTTGTCCGCAGCCGCGTCCAACAGCGTCAGAACGCGGTTAGCGCTGGCGCGATAATCGTTCCATGACCATATATCATGAACAGCAATGATAATCGCGTGCTGTGCTGCATCCCAGTCTACGGTAACGCTCATTGTTAAGTGCGCCCTATCTTCGTCTATGAATTAGGAAATAACGATAAATTCCCCTCCTCCTCTCAACTAACATCGGGAGACCCCAATTATGAAGTTTATATAGACGACCATTTATTTGATTCTACAACCAAAATTATTCGGTAAAAGTGAAGATTGTCACATTTTGCAATAGAATAGACGGAGGTATGGTGACGATGCTCAGCCACGGTGGCTTGCCCCTGAATCTGGTATCGTTCTCATGAATTTTTAAAGGCACAACCCATGACTCACGCTAGAAAAGGCCGAATCTGGCGGCTTGATGCACACGGCAACCTGCTCAATGACTGTGACCGGGCACACCTTGTCCCGCCCTATGATGCGGTTGCGCGCGCTATTGTCGCGGCTTATACGCAACATATCCCCAACGACATCCACAGCATCTACCTCACCGGGTCTGTGCCGCGTGGATTGGCTGTACCGGGTCAATCCGATATGGATGCGTTTGCGGTGTTAGAGGAATATCGCGACCCGGAACTGGTCATGCAAGATTGGATTGACGCTGCCGAAGACCAGATCAACGCCGCGCATACGTGTGTGAATGGCGTTCAGCTTGAATTATGGCCGCATGGTTATGTCTTCCTCGACCCGGACGAATTTTCTGTCGGCGCGTTTATCATCAAGACACACAGCCTGTGCTTGTGGGGCGCAGACCTCGCGCCAGAACTGCCTGATTACCCGATTAGTCCCGCGATTGCCAATGACGACATCGTGCAAATCCAACCAGACATCGAAGAAGCGATAGACGAAATCGAAGCCGATACATCAGCCGAAAATGTGCGCTACTGGTGCAAGCGCATCAGCAAAAATATCATCCGCGCCACCTTTGGACTGGTGATGGTGGCTGAAGGCGTCCACACGCGCGATATTGACCTCGCCGCCGCTTATGCCATTCAGCATTACCCCGCGCAAAAATCCGCCATCGAACAGGCGGTTGCGTTCATCAATTTACCGACTGACGACGCCGGCACAATTCTGCACTATTTGCGCGAATCGGGTGCATGGTTCATCGCGGAGGCTGACCGCTGGCTGGACATCCACAATCCCGAACGACATCTCACCTTCCGTCTGCCCAATGCCGATGATGAGGTAGAGTAGCAACCGTCATTCGTGGGTATAGTCACAATTTTGTTATAATCAGGAAAATAGTACCATTAAGGCTTGCCGGCCCGATTAGGCGCGCGTTACTATCCCACGACATCATCTTTATTTAATCTTCTTTGCAATAGGGAGTCATTCGGTGTTGAATATTGTTTATTTGCATGGATTCGCCTCATCGCCGTCCTCACAAAAAGCCCAATATCTAGGCGAACGCTTGATCGCGTTAGGTGGCGGACAGGTCAATTATCGTGTGCCCGACTTAAATACGCCGTGCTTTGAACGCCTGACGCTGACCGCCATCTTACGGCGAATTGCGAGTGAGGTGTCCTTTTGCCCACAGGGGCCGGTCTATCTCATCGGGTCGAGTCTGGGCGGATTAGCCGCGCTGCACTATCTTGATCGCTATCAAAACAAAGGTCTAAAACGTGTGGAAAAGGTGGTGTTCCTCGCGCCTGCCTTCCACTTCATCGAATATCGGCAGGGCAAATTGGGCGCGCAGTGGTTGGAAGAGTGGCAGCAGGTCGGCATGAAGGCCTTTTATCACTATGGTTACGACGATGTACGCCTGGTGCATTATGGGCTGGTACAAGATTTGTTCAATTACAACAGTCACGCCGCCAGCCTGTCTATCCCCGCGCAGATTTATCATGGTCGCAATGACGCCAGCGTGCCCTACAGCCACAGCGAACAATTCGTCACCATGCACCCCTCCGCCACACTGCACCTGCTCGATTCGGATCATCAACTGCTCGACCAGACCGAGACGATATTGAACGGCATCTGCGAATTTATCGGGCTTGAATCTAAAGCAACGTGATATGAAGGCGGGAGACAGTGGGCTTCAAGCCCATTGTTACGGCACGGCGCGCACGGTGGCGAGTATCTGGTCGAAGCGGGCGAGGTCGCCTGTGCCATAGATGGTCAGGACTCGTCCGCTAAATTCTGCCACAATCGTCACCGCCGTTGGCGCGGTGATGCCATCGTTGCGCGTGTCGATGTCGAAGCGCACTGCCCGCCAGCCTGCGCCGATGTCGATCAGGCTGTCATTCAACACACCTGTACCCAGCAACCCGCGCGTTTCGGCGACGGCTTCGTCAAATGTGCCAATCTGGTCAATTTCGGGGATGATAAATTCCACGCGCGACGCAATCACATCCGGGCGTTCGGGGCCAAATGGCGGCGGCGTATAGTCGGCGGGCAGCGGCGAAGTCACGGCGATAAACGCACCCGGACGCGCCTCAATCAACCAATCCTGTGGATAAGCGAAGGCAAAACGCAGCACGTCGTCGATGTGCGTCTGCGTCAAATCTTGCGGCAGTGGAGTCGCCGGCGGCGGGATGGGTGATGCCCGAATCTCGACCTCTGGTACAGCATCACCCGGCGCAGTCCCCAGATTGCACGCCACCAACGCGATAAAAATCACCATCCAGCCTGTGTAGCCCTGTTTACGCATGAGTCGGTCTTGTTTATCCATCTCATAATCGGCTTGCTTATTATAGTTACACAAACCGCGTTTCTGAAACCTTGCGAGTCGGTAAGAACATTCTGGCAGAATGCCCCTACTATTGGTTGGATGGACTGCTGTGGGTGTATATCCATTGCGGTGTAACGGGCATAATGGAGACTGCGTAGCTAGAACAACTGTCCACACTTAAGGGAAATGCACATGGACGCATTCATCGGCGCGCTGGCTGCGCTGGGGACAGCCGCCAGTTTTGCCTTCACCTCGACCTTCTTCACATTGGCGGGACGGGTACTCGGTTCGCCCCTGATTAATCGCACGCGCCTGTTGTTCGCCGTCCTATTCACGGCGGTGTGGCATCTGCTGGCGACGGGTTCTGTCCTGCCGACAGATGCGACGGCGGAAAATGTCTTCTGGTTGGCCTTGAGCGGCGTTGTCGGGTTGACCCTGGGTGATGCGTCGTTGTTTCAGGGCTTTGTGCTGGTGGGGCCGCGCCTGTCGATGCTGGTGATGGCGCTCGCGCCCGTGTTCGCGACGATTCTGGCGTGGCTGTTTCTGGACGAAACCTTGACCGCACAGCAGCTTATCGGCATTGTCATCGCCGTTGCCGGGATTGCGTGGGTCGTCAGTGAACGGACAGTCTATCGCAAGAAGAAAAACGACACAGACGCGGACAATCCCACCCCACCCGATAGGCGCACCTATTTGATTGGCCTCTTGTTCGCGCTCGGTGGCTCACTCGGTCAGGCGGGCGGCCTGGTGATGTCCAAGCAGGGTCTGATGAACGATTTTCTGCCGCTATCGGGCAACCTCATTCGTTTGATTGCGGCGGCGGCAGCGATCTGGTTGTTCACGCTATTTCGGGGTGATGCCATCGCGGGCTTTCGACGCCTGCGAGACAATCCGCGAGCCTTCCGACAAATGTTGGGTGGCACGATTATGGGGCCAGTGATTGGTGTGTGGTTGTCGCTGGTGGCGGTGCAGCGCGCCCCTGTCGGCATCGCTTCGACCCTGATTGGTCTGACGCCGATTTTCCTGCTGCCCGTGAGTTATGTCATTTTTCGTGAACGGATTTCGCTGCGGGCGATTGTGGGGACGATCATCGCGATGGCGGGTACGGCGCTGCTGTTTATTTGAGGGACTATAGCGTGAGTAAATGCAGTACCGTATAATCAAAAAAGGACACACCCTGCGGTATGTCCTGCGTCTATCTCGATTCAGATGCTGCGTAAAGGCGTGCCCTAAATCTTGCGAACTTCCACCCGCACCCGATTGGGATTGCCATGTGTGAGCACAGGATAGCTCTGCGTAGAGATAAAATCGCCTTTGTGCATATCGCCATTGCCACTCAGGCTGATATGGGCGCTCACACTGTAGCGGGCGCGCGCGTCATCGCCGAGTGTGCCGCGCAGTGTAAACGGAATCGTGCCGCTGTCATATTTCACACCACGCCGCACCTGTTCTGCCACGACCTGCGCCGGGGCATCCATCATACTCACATTTTCAAGGCGCACGGTCACTGTCGCGCCATCAAACGATGTCCCCGCAGGCAGGACAATTTCACCCGTCACCAATTCACGATCAGCCATTATTTACCTCCGACTAGAGTACACACCCGGTACGCGCCTGCCGTGCATAAGCCACGAGTTCCGGGCGCAGATTTCTATTGGACTTCAGAAATGTGTCAATTATTGCTTCGACACGCTGTGGATGGAGGTGATGCCAGTGTCCGAGACCATGCAAGGCGGATTCTCGACAGGCATCATGCGGAATAGTCAGCATCCGTTGGGCTGCGTCGAGCATCGTGTCCGCCATGTGTTGGGTTCGGGGCAGCAGCGGCATAATGTCCCACCACATATAACACACCATATTAATCGGCTTCGCGCCTGTTTCATCTTTAGTGCTCAAAACGGGCGCGCACCGTTTGGCGAAGTAGTTAGCGAATAGCGTGTACATCGCTTCAAACGCGCGTTGGCGGTCTGCCCATGCAACAGCGTCATTCTCTAAAGCGAACATATAGCCAGAGCAGGCATTCGATGCCAGATACCATAATCCCTGATTGACTTGTTCCAGAGAATAGGCTGTTAACAATTCATCCGCATTCTCAAACAGCCGGGTGAGCCACGAAACGACGCGCGCTGGATGTCCCTGGTCGATTGGGTCATGAAAATACACATCAAAATACCAGGCCGGATTTGTTACAGGATGGTCAAATACAAACGGAATCCATCCCTCAAAATCGAGCTTAACGGCAGCCATACGCGCCATTCAGCTATCCATTCCCATACATATGAATCACGGCGGCGATGTCACCCTCGCTCAATGTTGAACGCTGACCAATTTCGTGTTCGCCAATCGGCGTGATGGTGTCTTCGCCATTGCGCGAGAATGCCCAGCGTGGATAGTGCATAATCGAGTTGTAATCATACGGCCCCACATCCTCGCCGTCGAGGATGTGCTGGTTGAAATTAAATGCCATACTCGGAATGATGTTTTCGTAGTGAATGGTCACATGCTCATCGCGGTCTGCGCGCCCCTGTTCGTGCCACAAACCGACAGCATGACCAATCTCGTGAATGGTCGCGCCCAGGGTACATCCCGGCGCGAGATTAATCGGCTGCTGTCCACCGACCATGCCGACATACGACGAACAACCCAATCCCGGACGGAAATAAACATAATTCGGGTATTGCCCAGCGTTCGCATTTGTCCGGCGGATGAAGCGAATCGGCGTGTTGGCCTCCCAATGGGCGATGGCATTGGTCACGCGCGCCTGGTCAGTCAGACGCGGGTCAATGTCATAGATGACGATGCCATCAGGCCAGCGGAAACGATTGGGAATGACAATCAAGCCCTGTTCGGCGGGGCCATTCGCGCGTCCGTCGCTGTCCAGATTCAGGATGATGTCGCCCTCAAACATGGGCAGCCCATCGACCAGCGCATATTGCACCGCCCTGTGTGTGAACGTATTGCCAGAGATATAGCCCGTCAATGGCGCGTTGTTGCTGGTGAATTCGCCGTCGCGCACGGTAATCACCGGGTCGGTGGTGGGTGGCGCGGGGATGGGGCTATCCGGCGTAAAAATATCAAACACGGTGACGATAATCGCAATGGTCAACGCGGCATACGTCAACCACAACCAGATACGATCTTTCGGAAACCCTTTTTTAGACTCATACGGGTATCGTCCGGGAATCTTCATAACGCAACCTTTTAACTACCCTTACGACACTTCTATTGTATGCGATTCTCCGGGCATAAGGCAATGCGCCCGCTATTTTCTCATGTTTACGTGCAAGCGCCGGTCGGGGTTGCAGACGTGACCAGAAAAAATCTATCGGCGCATGTGATTCACTGAAAAATCGAACACGTCCATACGCTGATAGTGCCCGGTGACATCGAGCGCCATTTGCTCTTTCACGATGTCGGTCAAATCCAGTTCGGCGGTGAGGATGGTCTCTTTATCGTAGACTGGCCCCGCCAGATAGCGTCCGTCCGGCGCGATGATGGCACTGCCGCCCTTCATCACCAGCGCGTCGGGGTCATCCGCCAATTCTTGCGGCAAATCCAGTTCAGACGGTATATCGCTGGCGTAAAGGATACTGCCTGCCGCCAATACGAACGTCCGTCCCTCAAAGGCATAATGTCGGCTGGCGATGTGCAGCATCTCCTTGACGGTAGGCCACACCGCGACGTGAATCTGTTCGCCGCTGTTATGCAGCGCCTGACGTGCCAGAGGCATCCAGTGTTCCCAACAAATCAAGCCGCCGACACGCCCGACCACAGTATCGACTGCGGTCAGTCCTGCGCCGTCACCCTGTCCCCACACGATGCGCTCGGTGTAGGTCGGCATCAGCTTGCGATGGTGGTTGGCGATGTGCCCGTCGGCGTTGATGGTCAGCAGCGTATTGTAAATCGTGCCATGTCCGGCGCTTTTTTCGACACGCTCATTGACGCCGATGACGATGACGACATTCAGCCGTTTCGCTAGCTGGCACAGGGTCGCTGTCTCCTGACCGGGCACGCTGATGCTGTTGGCGTGCAGACGGGCGAATACCGTTTTCGTCGGGTCATGATCCCACAAGCCCATATTCGGGCATACATCCAACCACACCGGATAACCGGGCAGCCACGTTTCGCCCAATGCGATCAGGCGCGCGCCCTGTGTGGCGGCCTCCTCGACCAGCGCAATCGTCTTTTCCATCGTCGCCGCAAGGTCATAATAGACCGGGCGCGCCTGTATCACCGCAGCGGGTAGGGTTGGGGGCATGGGGATGTCCTTTGCATTCTACAATTCAAACACCAATCAGAGCGCGGTGGATGCTGCCGACGTTGAGTGGGAGCTGCGCCCAGGAATCGCCATAATCAGTGGAATGCCAGATGTCGCCGTTGGTCAATCCGGCATAAACATGACCGGGCGCGTTTGCATCGGTGACGAAGGCATAGGGCATGTAATTGAGTGGCTGCGGCAGTCCACCAGAGAGCCGTTCCCATTCTCCGCCCGCTTTGCTGCGATAAATATATGCCTGGGCATCGCCTCTAGCCGTGTCATGGGCATTGCCGGGGCCGGGTGAGGTTGCACAGTACCAGATGTCCGGTTGGGCGGGGTCTGCGCCGACTGCCCAACCATACCGCTTGAGCAACCCCTTTGGCTTTGTCCACGTCAGGCCAGCATCTCTGCTGATGTAAGCGCCGCCGCCGCTGCCCTGATAGGCCCAATCGCCATGTGTGGCATGAAAATGCAGCATGTGGCAGTCGCGATTCGCGCCTTTGCAGTGTTTGCTCCACGTCTTGCCGCCGTCCGTACTCCGCAGCACCGCACCATATTCGATGCCCGCAATCACGGTATTCGGGTCTTGCGGCGAGACTGCCAGACCAAGCACATAGGGTTGAGTGAAGGGTCGTTCGGCAGGTGTAAACCACCACCACTGCCGCCGTTTCTGAAATGACTCACACGCCGACCAGTTTTGACCGCCATCATGACTGACAAACAGCCCAACGGGTTTGCTGCCCGCATAGATCGTATCCGGCTGGGTGCGGCTCACCGCCAGCGATTTGACGATTTCGCCGTCCAATCCAGCAGGCTGCCATGACTTGCCCCGGTCATTGGAGCGTAATACGCCGCTGCCCTGTGTGCCCATAAACATGACATCGGGATTCTGTGGCGTAACCGCGATGCTCACGACCTCATAATCGGTCAATAATGCCGCTACCGTCCATTCACCGGATTGATTCTGTTCACAACGGACGATGCCTTTACCCGGTGTTGCGATAAATGTATTGATCGTCATGCGATTGCCCTCATATCCGTCTGTGATTTCAGTATAAACCTGTTTTTTCAGCGCAGGTTGTATCGTTCGTGATTACCCCTCGAATAAAATCGACATCACCATCGAATCGACATAGACACCCTCTTTAAAATAGGCTTTACGACGGATGCCCTCTTCGACAAAGCCAAATTTTTTATACAGGTGGATGGCATGGGTATTGCGCGTGAAAACTTCGAGTTCGAGCCGGAGGATTTTCGGATGCAGGTACGTCCATTCGACCATATCGCGCAGCAGCGCCGAACCCACGCCACATCCGCGCCAACCCTGCGCCACATCAATCCCCAACCCGACGACGTGCTGTGTCGCCCGACGCTGCGAAATGCCGACCACCGAACACATGCCGATTATCGTCGCATCCGCCACCGCCAGCATAAGGCGTGACGTTGGCATTTTTATGATGAGTTCGATGCGTTCCCGTTCTTCGTCAACCGTGCGCTGATATTCACCCGGCGACCATGTAATATTGTTATGGGGTTCATCGGCTATCGCGCGGCGGTATGCGCCCAATGCGGCTGCATCATCGGGCCTGGCCTCGCGCAAGCTATAGTCGGCAGGTGGTTGGGTCATAGTGTGTCCTGTGAACCATGGCGCAAAACGTCACACATTGGATTGTACAATGTTGAGGTTGATTTAGCATACATCAGGCAGTTTCGTTTTTCTGGTTATTTCAGTAGAATCATCATTACACGTAGCGAGGTACAAGCACATGAACAATCACACACTCACAATACCAGAGGATGTGTATACCCGTGCTCAAAAGCGCGCTGAGGAGACCGCACAGTCGGTCGAACACGTATTGGTGAATTATTTGCGGGCGTTTTCTGCACCAGTGCCTGACTTGCCCGAAGACGAAGAGGCCGAACTCGCCGCGTTGCACCAATTATCGCATGATGCGCTGTGGACTATTGCTCGTGAACAATTGCCAAATGCCACAAAAACACGGATGCAAGACCTGATGGACAAGAATTCAGACGGCACTATCACGCCAGATGAATACGAAGAACTATCACAACTGGTCGAACGCGGACAGCGATTGATGCTCAGAAAATCTGAAGCGGCGGCAATCCTATCCCAGCGGGGATTTACTGTTACGCCCGGAGACCTCTCTGCCAGTGAGTGAGTAATCTTGGACTGCCATCCACCAGATTAGTACCGGATTACAAACAATAGCTCTATTACGCTAAATTTCAACGCCAGATTCCCACTGATATAAGAATAGAGTTGGAATAACGCCAGAATATTGACGGGGCTGGTGAGATTTTATACGATAATATAAAGTTGGCGTGCGGAAATCGTGCTTTTGGCATTACACCAATGAATCAACAGTCACACCTTATCTCACATTGGTCTGTGTGACCAATCCGCTTGACCCTTCATATATCATCCTAATCCGCAGCGGTCACATTCAAGCCATATTCATTCGTAGTAATCGCTCCACAGCATTCGATCACTACCCCTGCTATTCGTCCCACACGCGCAGCCAGGCAGTGTCGGTTTAACGTTCATAAAAAATGACACACCACGAAAGGAGCATAACCATGCGAATCAGAAATTGTTATGCAGAGAAGATGTTCGGTTATCTGCATGATATGAAAATAGAGATCGACCTGCTGGAAAACAGCGTCGTGTTAACCGCCGCCAATCTATCGGACGGCAATCCGACAGAGGGTATGGCGAATTTGCGTCTGAAGGAATACACCGCCTGGGACAAGCTGGGTAGAGTCCTGCTCGCTGCTGATGGTGAATGGGAAATCCATCGCCCGCAAGTAGATGAGGCGTGGGTTGAACTGCTGGTGACGTACCGGCAGATGACAGTAGATGCGCCACTTGAATGAGGCAGCTTGATCGAAAAGCGAATAATTAAACAGGAGGATGAACGATGTTTTGTGAGAAGTGTAATCTGGATAAAACGGGCGTGACACACATCCAACAAACAGGGGACATTACCGTCGTGGTGAACAAGGCGCTGCATAAGCTGGGTAAAGCCCAAAAGTTTGCAGTGGCACACACCCAATCAACCGGGATAGATAGCGTTCACCCGTCGCTGGATAGAGCGGTATCGCGCGCGAAAGAATTGCATATCAACCATTAAACCCTATAGAATCAAAAAACAGGGCGCATCTGCACCCTGCAACCAATGCAAGCAGTGAATCCTATTCTTGCGGTTTGACCAATTTGTGCAGGCCATCGGTCACGGTGTTGACCAATTTCTGCAATTCATCGAGCGACACACGCGCATGAGCCGCTTTTTTCTCGTCGTCGATTGATTCGCGGATGTATGTCACCAGTTGGCGCATATCGCGCGCCGCGCCGACCAGCGTGAACAACAGCGCGACATCGCCTTTTTCGGCATCGGGCGCAGCCTTTCCATTGCCGTTGGTCGCTTTGACCGCTTCATCGTTGGCAGTGCCATCGGCTTTCAGATGGATACCGTGCAAGCCGAGCCGTTCCATCGCCGCGAAACCAAACCGCAGCGACACATACTTGCCCCTGTCCATACGCTTATTGGGACGCTTGAAAATCGCAACGGCATTGTCCGCCGCGATTTCCATCTGTTCCTCATATTTATTGGACTTAAATAAATCAATGCGGTCACGCAAATACTGCGCGGTGAAGGTGCGGTCACGATGCGCGGTGAATTTGTCTGGCTTGATGTCGGCACTTTCTAAAACCGTCAGCGCCTTCTGCCGGGTGATTTTACTGTATCTGTCGTGGGCTATGTTGATTAACATGCGATTTGGCGTTTGACTGCCGCCTGACTCCTTCTTCACCAGTGTGCAGGGTGTAAGGAGTGTGCTGTCCCCTCCACAGTGTTCTCCTTTGTACTATTAACCCTTATCTGGGGGTGAGATTCAAGCGAATCAGGACATAAACCCGTATGAATGCTGTACGAATACCGTAATAACCTGTTATTCAGGTTGAGATTGGCAATTGGGGGAAATTTGACGCTTTGAGGATAACACCAGCAGAGCACTTTCCGACCCACCAGCCCACTGAATCGGGATTTGTTTGTGAAAAATGGTGCTATACTTAGTTTAGACGCTACTCGCGCCTCTGAAGGTAGGGAATATTATGCGTGAATTGACTATACAAATCGAAAAAATCGAAGCATTGCGCGCGGCAACCATCGCGATTACCGGTCAATCACCAGAACAAAAGGCGATTAAAGCCATGCTCGATTGGGCACGTCCGAAGGGTTTGCTAAATCAACCATTTCGTTTCTTCGGGTATGACAACTGCAAACCCCATCCACATCACACCTACACCACCTGGTTAACTGTCGAGCGGCATGTTCAACCCTCCGGCATCGTCGGAATCACAGAATTTCCCGGCGGCGTGTTCGCTGTGATGGAAGTTCGGGGAGTAGAGCAAATCAGTACAAGCTGGGAGCAGTTGGCGCAGTGGTGCAAGGACAGCGAATACGAATTTGTTGACCATCCGGGTTTGGAAGAATATCTCGACGTACTGGACGATCATCCGCTTAGTGAATGGCGTTTCAAGCTGTGTCTCCCGATTAAGCCGCGATAGCGTTACGACCCCGGATGCGCTCTTATCCGCGGTTACACTGCTGCCAGCACAATAGCGCTTCAACGTCATACCCGTTTCGGTTATCGCCAGATTGCATCATTCAGGTCTAGCGCAAAACGCGGTAACATACAGGGGCCTACCATCATCCTGTTGATGAAAGAAGCCCGAATGCCCACAACCCGCCTGCGCCATCACCTGCTGCTCACCTTGCTCATCCTCGTCGTGCTGTTCATCGCGGTCTATCATCTGGACGCCGAAAGTTTGTGGTATGACGAAGGCTGGTCGGTCTGGACAGTCTATGATGCGGCGCGCCCGCCCACATCCATCGGCGAGACCCTCAGCTATGTGCGCGGCAGTATCACGGGCGCGCTGTCGCTTGTGATAGAACTGGATGTGCATCCGCCGCTGTATTATCTGCTGCTGGATGGCTGGACGCTGGCTTTTGGCGAAGGGGTGTTCATGGTGCGCTTGCTATCGGCACTGCTGGCACTGCCGGCGCTGGCAGCGACCTATACACTCGGCAAGATGCTGTTCGACCACAAAACCGGGCTGGTGGCGGTGGTGATTCTGGGCACAGCGGGATTCTTCGTCTATTACACGCGCGAAGCCCGCATGTACAGCCTGCTGCTGGCGTTGTCTGTCATGTGCATGTGGGCGTTTGTGGCGTGGCTGCGCCGTCCCACCCGACTCCGCACGCTGGGTTATGGCCTGGCGCTGGCACTGCTGCTCTATACCCATTATGTCGGCGGAC
>CAZTLI010000109.1:0-13243 GCA_964614375.1 uncultured Anaerolineaceae bacterium | reverse complement strand
GATAGACATCGGCACAAGTGCCAGCGAATCATCGCGCGTGGCTGGCAGACCATCATCCAGCAAATACTGAAACCAATCGCGCAGATTGTGAACCCGGCTAAAAATGATACCACGACCATCTGGCGTAAAGCGGACGCGCCCTATCGCATAGGTAGCGTCAATGCTAAACAACACCGTTGGCTCGGTATCGTTGGTAATATCATCAAAATGATACAGTCCAGCTTGCCAATCACTATAAACAAAGTAAGGTTGTTCAAATCCCAGGAGTTGGTCAATGTCATTGCTGGAGTCGGCGCGATTTAATCCCAGCGTTTCCCCAATTTGGAGCGTGGTGTAATAGAGTCCCGTGTTTGACCATATCAATTCCTGCGGTGAATCAGCGATGTCGATTGTCTCAACAGTAAACGAAGCCAGGTCGAGCAGTAAAATTTGCCCACTGTCATAACTTGCCAGCGTCGCACCATCCAGCGACAACGCGAGTACAGATGATACAGGTATCGGCAATTCGACAATTTGCTCGGTCTCAAATTGATACATGGCGACGATAGGCGACATACACGCAGCTTTGAAGACAATGCCCATTGGTGTATAGGCAAGAAACATCCCCTCACGCTCCTGACTCCAGCGCCAGTCCGACGGATAACTCGAACTGCCCGTGCATGTATTAACCAGCAATCCTTGTCCGATGCGTTCCATTTCACCATCTATTGCCACCGCCATGAAATTCAGCCCTGCACCGCTGCGGTCATCTGTACTGACAAATTCGTCTGTCGCAACCACAACCAGCACCCGACCATCGGCTGTGAAGCGTATGGGATAGTCGCTGATGAAATCCGTCGTCACGACCAGCGGTTCTCCGTCTGGATAAGGCTGAATGACGAGTTCATCTGCACCATCAATCCAACGACTATATACCAGCGTTTGACCATCCGGTGTCCACGCAATATCATAAAATTCATCCGCACTGGCAATCGTCGCGACTGTGGACAGTGTGGAGTCTGACGGGTCATAGGTATAGACATTCAGCGTATCAGCTTCAACACCGGCAAAGATGATGGCAGAATTTGCTGCATTTTGACCAGAAACGGGGACAATTGCCCATAGCAAGATTATGAACCCCAGCCAACGCCACGTCATAAATACACTCCGATACACTTGACACGGACACGCCAATTATAAGATAAATATCAACTGTGCGTGGCTGCACAACCCATTGGCGCTGGATTGCGTATAGAGAGTAGATTGACCAAACAATGAGCAGCGTAAGGAGCACAACATGAGTGACTATAACGAAAATATCGAACACGAAGTCTATGAATACGAAGAAAAGCCCAAGCGCACGGTGAACGAAGAAATCGAACTCGCCGGACACGAATTGATTGGGCGTGTGAAGCAGCTGGTGGCAGAAGGCAATGTGCGCCGCCTGATTATCCGCAATGCCGAGGATAAAGTCCTGCTCGAAATTCCGTTGACCGCAGCCGTACTCGGCGGTGGTGTGACGGTACTGCTTGCGCCCGTGCTGGCGGCAGTCGGTGGATTGGCTGCGCTGGTGACTCGTCTGAAGGTCGAAATCGTGCGCGAAGTAGACGATGTGCAAGACGAAGAATAATCTTCGCCCCGATACCTACCGACGGCTATCTCAGATAGAGGTAGCCGTTTTCGATTCCATATCACCACGTTTCCCAGTGAATGACCTCATCGAAGTCACGGCGGCCTTTTTTGCCCAGACCGGGACGCTGCTCTTCATATGGATAACCAAAGGAAATGACAATCGTCACCAGCTTATCCTCCGGGAAACCAAGCAGGCGGCGCGTGTCATCCGGCTTATAGACTGTGCCCAGACACGAGCCAACACCGATTTCCTGTGCGGCAAGCTGCATATACGACGCGGCCTGCCCTACATCGAACATATGCCACGCGAAACGGTCGCCGGGTGTTGGTGTGACTATGGCAACGCACATTGCCGCACCTGCGACATGCCCCATGAAATCGCCCATCTGTGAAAGCTGCTGTAAGCGTTCGCGGTCACGCACGACGATAAAATCCCAGGGCTGGCTGTTTTTTGAACTCTGGGCACGACGTCCCGCATCGAGAATGCGCTGTATAGCATCATCGGGCAGTGGTTCATCGGTGAAGTGACGAATGGCGCGCTTGGTTGTAATCGCTTCCCATACATCCATCGAGTCTATCTCCTGTGTATTTGCTTTAACGTTGAGGATTTTACCAGCAGGCGCAGACATTGAACACAAAAAACCACCCGCACAACCGCGCAAGTGGTTTGAAGGTGTATGGTGCGATGCGTTCAACCCGCAGGCTGAGCGACAAGTTCCATCTTATGGAAATAAAAACCCATTTCACAGGTTTCGCCGCCGAGTTGGTGAATGAGCGCCAGAATCTGGGCGCGATGATTCGTGCCGTGATTGACTGTCGTGACGATGTTCTCCCACACGGTGAAATCCATTGTTCGCCCCTTACCCATTGGCGCTTGTAACACGGTCTGAAGCTCAGCGTCGGTCAGTTTTGATATATGGTCTACCAATTTCTCCTCATATTCATCCCATTTGGCGCGAATGGCAGCGCGGGTGGTGTAATCTGCTTGTTTGGGGAACTGCGGCGGATTGTCCTTATCAAATAGCGACCCATCCATCACGCTGATGGCGTACAGGTCTGTCACCATGACGTGGAAAACCTGATTATAGACCGAACCAGTTGAATAGTCGTGTTCCTTATTGAACTGCTCATCGGTCAGTCTGGCAACACAATCCCACACCTTACGATTCGCCCACTTGTGATAATCAATGAGTTGCATTGCATCTTGTGCGGTTGGCATATCTTTCTCCTGACAGGTTTATGGTTTGAGTATTGATAATAATCGTTCAGGCCTGACAATTTAAACACATGGCTGCTGTGGTTTGATTGGCGATGGATTGGGGTGATTTACATTGCTGTGCGAATACGTTCCACCGGAAATTGGATTTCGACCACACCGTCGCTGTCTTTGGTGGGCACTTGCAGGATAACTTCGCGTCCTGGCCCGGCGAATTGCAGGCCGTTCGTTTCGACCCATGCACCCAATGCGCCATAGGCTTTGTGCGCGGCATCGCCATCACCGACCTGAACCACTGTCGCCATTTGTTCGACTGCGGGCAGTCTGGTGACTTGCAACTGCCATCTATCGAGCGATAAATCAGTTGGTGGCGCGCCTTCCACCACAAACCCAAATTCAAGGTCAACCTGTTCCCACTCAAACATGGCGGAGTGTGACACCACGATACAGTGTCCCAGTTGACTTTCGGATACACGCGCCGGTAAAGCGCGATAGACACGGTAATACAATTCCATTGCAGCTTGAAAATCTTTAAATGTGTCTCGTACAGAGACAAACGGCAGTTCCGGCACAGACTTCAGCACAATGTCATAATGTTCGGACATCTGCCCTTCTGCTTCGATTTGTTCGAGACGTGTTTCGACATGACGCAAGCGCATGATTTCGTCGCGCACCGTTTGCTCAATTTGCGCCTTGCGGATGGTCAACATACCGCGAATCTCTTCGGACGACACGTTATCGCCAAGCAGTCGTGCAATCTGGTCGAGCGAGAGGCCGAGGTCTTTCAACGCGAGGATGCGATTCAATCGGGGCAGTTGCTCGGCGCTGTAAAAGCGATAGCCCGTTTCGCGGTCAATGTGCGACGGGGGCAGCAGGCCGATTTCGTCATAGTAACGCAGCAGACGACACGAGACCTGCGCGATTTTGGAAAATTCACCGATTTTGAACATCCTCTCCTCCTTATCCGGTGGCATGTGTTTGCATTATAGGGTTTGCCGTAACGGTAGAGTCAAGCAATCAATGCCAGATTCATCACAGCACCCGCACGCTTACCACCTGAATCACCTTGATCTGCCTATATGACCACAACACGTCATAAGTTGGTTGGAAGCGTTAGAGCCTTCCAACTGTTTGTTTATTGTTTATGAAGAAAGTAAATACACTGAGGAGGTGCGCGGTTTCATCAACAGAGGGGACGACATGCGTTACGGGGAATTGCGCTTTCATATACTTAAACTTACTGCATTGCTCAGCTTCCTTTTACTGCTCAATTTCATTTTTGTGACCGATGTTCAAGCCTATGACGCGGGCTGGTCGATACAGATTCCAACACAAGGTATCGAGGCCAGCATCGTGCCGCTGCAACTCCGCAGTTTTGGCAATAATCGCATCACATGGGATACCAGTAATTTACGGATGCAGGTCGGACATTTGACCGGGACAGCGTGGTTCGGTGAACCCAACAATACGGTGCTGGCAGGGCATTCGCTGCTGGGGCCGGGACAGCCGGACATCTTCATCAATCTTGGCAGCGTGCGAACGGGCGATTCGATTGTGGTCAGAGGCGACGGGACGGAACACACCTACACCGTGACACAGGTCTACACCGTCGCCTATACTGACCTATCGCCTGCGTATCCCACAGGTTTTGAACGCCTGACACTCATCACCTGCGATACCGAAACATTCGATGGGGCGCGTTATACCGGGCGCGTCGTCGTTGTGGCAGAACGCGCGACTGCGCCGACGCCCGTTGTCCCTGCTGCACCTGTCGAAACCGTGTTTACACCCGTGCAATCCGGCATCACCCTCACGCCGACCGTCAATCTCAACGTGCGGACTGGCGCCGGCACCCATTACGCCCGTATCGGACGGATTACGCCGGGCAGTTATTACACGGTCTTAGGTGAACAGGATGGTTGGATGGTCATCAACTATAACGGACAGCAGGCATTTGTATCGGGCGATTATATACGCTTGACAAGTGAAGCGCCCACGCCACAAATCGTCCTCACACCGGGCAGTCCCATCTACCATTTAGATTACACCATACGCCTACGCAACGCGCCAACGACAGAATCGGCGACCCTGCTGCGAATCCCACACGGCACATCGCTCAACATCAGCGCCCGCAGCGCCGACAGCCGCTGGTTGTGGGTGAATTATGGCGCTACAACGGGATGGGTCGCGGGCTGGTTTGGCGCGATAGAGGGCAATCTTCAGGCGCTGCCCATCCGGGAATAACCAGAACATTGCATTAGACACGGAGTCTGCTAGTGAACAGACTCCGTTTTCGATTCTAGCCGCTGAACAGCACGTCGATGAATGTCCCCAGATTGTCTTTGCCTTCCAGAACGCGCAGGTTATACACCTCGGTATAACCGCAGTTGTGGCATGACAGGAACACAAATCGGAATTGTTGAATATCCAAAAATCGAGAGAACCCCGTGCCCGACATCGCCACACGATCTGCTTTTGCGCCGCGCGACTTACACTTGGCACACACAAACTTACTCGCTAAAAGGTCATCGACTCTATCTGATGCCATTGATGCTCTCCTGTTCATATATAGATGTACTCTATTCTTTATATACGCAGGAAATCGGCAGGGGTTTTATGGGATAGCGGGGAACTTTTTCCAGTGAAACACCGTCAAATACCTGTCATCCATAGATTGATGGAGAATGATCATGTACATTGTGAGCGAAGATGAAGTCAAAGGGCATTATGGCGATTTAACCCCACCGCTGCGTTCGTGGCTGCTGCTGGTCAATTATGGGATGCTGGCATTGTTGATTATTTTGACCGTGTTATTCATCGTGTTTAGTACCTACGCGCAATCTGAACCGGACAACACCCGCGCAGTTTTCAATGTGCAGGGGCAGCTATTTCATCATTTTCTGACGACGCTGTTGATGCTGCTGCTTGCTGTCCAGGTCGCAAAGCATGGCCCCCTGACAATACGATCTTACGTGCCCCGACGCATCAGACTTACCTATTGGGTATCTGCACTATTGGTGGTCGTGATGGTGCTGGCATGGTGGCATGTGCTGGGTATCATGGTTGAGGCCATTTTCTCGAATATGACGGACTGTATGTGTTTAATGGGCATGTAATCACGTCTAAACCGCCATAGCCTTCTCCCACGCAATCGGGTATCGTATGCCACATGATGGATGATACGCCGATAGCCGATTTCTATTTTCGATTGTTGGCGGGCTGGTGCGGACTGAGCCTGCTGGTCTTCGGCTTGATGCTCACCCACGAAAGCGAGCCAGCGACCTACTTTGGGCGCTATTCGGCATCATATCTAGCGGCGCTGGCTCTCATTGCCACAGCGATTATCATTTCTGGCTCAGGCGCTTATCTGGCGCGGATTCAACGCCTGCCAAAAATCCCCTTGCCCGAAACACAATGGTTCGGATGGACAGTCGTTGTTGGCGGCGTGGCGCTGCTTATCGCTGCATGGCTGTTTCAATCGAGCAGCCGACACCTCCCTGCGATTGCATTGTTTCGGGTCTATATCGCCGTCGTCATCATTGGCGGGATGCTGGTACTGTTATACGCCACCAAAACTGCCAATATATCCCTCGTGAAGCAGTCACCTCCGCTGTTGATTATCGGTCTCATCGCCGTCGCAGCCGTGTTAACCATCCTCTATTTGGGAAAAACACCGCCGAGTCTGTATTTCGATGAGCCGGGCATCACGAATTGGGCGCGCGCGGTCTATCGCACGGGCGCAATCGCGCCCTATCTCTTTCCGGGACGGGATGCACAGGCCGCAGCCCTATCGACATGGGGCATACTGCCGGTATTCGGACTATGGCTCGAATTGACCGGAGTCACGTTTGCCAGCGCGCGCTTGTTCTGGCTGATAGTCGGGTGGCTAGCTGCGCCGTTTATCTATCGCACTGCACAGCGGTTATACGGCAGTCTGGCAGCGATAGTCGCATTGGCGATTGCATTGATTCTGCCCCTCGCCCATGATTATATTCGAGGGGATATGTTCGTCGGGACGGCACTAACGATTGCCCTGTATAGCTATGTGCGTGGACGAGACAGTGAAAAATGGTACTGGCATGTCATCACTGGTGCAGCCGCAGCGCTGGCCGTCGAAGGTCATCAGTATGGCGCGCGCTTTGTGTTCGTGTTTGGCGCAATCTATCTATTCGACTATATCCACTTGATACGGCAGGGTCAGCGTTGGGACCAGCGGTTCTGGGCATTTAGCGCCGGCGCATTGGCCTATTTTGCAATCTATGTACTGGTGCATGTCGTCATCTGGGGACGGGGTAATCCGCTGGCACTACCTGCTATCCTCAGCGATTACTATGCCACCGAAGCGGGCTTAAGCGGTTCGGCGAGTCTGCTCGAACGGCTTTTGGGCGAAACGACATTGTGGTTTGTGAATTATCTGGTGCTGCATCCGGTGGAGTTTGTGCTATTTGCGTTTGGCATCGGCGCGGCATGTCTCCGCCGGGATGATAGTGACCGCCTGCTGCTAAAACTATTTTTGCCGTCATTGTTACTGTTCTTTATCCTGCAATCACACTATAACCCCTACTACTGGATACACAATCTGCCATTCGTCGCAATTTTAGGCGGCGGCCTTATCAGGCATATCACCCCGCGCACGGCTGAAGCAAGAGGCATTCAGCTTGCTGGCGTGAGTGCGCTGGTCGCAATCGTGGTCTCGATGGGTGTGAATATTCATCTAACGGCGGCACAGGGGCAGCGATTCGGTAGACTAATTGAGATCGGTTATGAAATCGCGGCGGTGCTGCCCGACCATGTGGAACGGGTTTCGGGCTGGCAGGTCTATTATTATGGGCTGGCGGATCGGACGTATGTCAATACAGAGGCGTTCCTCAATCACCCCGCCGACACCTGGGCAGATAACCTGCATGTGTTACCGCCGCAGGCACTGATTCTCACACGCGGCCTGGACGATTCATTTCGGAATATCGACGCATTTCTGGAAAGTAGTGGAATGCAAATGGCGTATTGCTTCGCGGCGGATGTTTTTGGCGGGCGGACGATACTCTATTTGCCGACTGCGGACTTGCCCGCTGGCGCGCCAATCGGTTGCGATTAATCGGGCGGGTTGTTTTTGGCTATTTCGTCTGCGATGATAGCGCGGGCTTCTTCTAACGAATCCGCAATCATGTATCGGATACGGTCTGCTAATAAGCGATACACGCTGATAAAGATATTGAAAATTGATCTTGTTTTTGGCCCCATGCCCACAATGACCACGACACCGCTTTTTTCCAGCGGGATGTCTGAATAGCGCCGCAAATTCGCTAATGGATTGTCTGGCAAGAAATCGGCATCCCGCATATCGACAATGAAATGCACTTCGGAATATGCAACTTCCGCCAACATGCTAATCGCGGTTTCGCGCATTTCGCGGATTTCATCCCATGTCCAGCGATTGTGCATGGTCAGGCGAATGATGGTGCGCTGGGGATTATCCCACTCGGTGATAATTGTCATAGTGTGTGTCGATGTCGTCTACATTGCGAATAATTACATTTTAGCATCTGCATCCTGTTTATCTCACTTAATGGTTCGTTTTTTGGAAATTTTTCACAATTGAACCAGACTCGTTACAATCCGCCCTATATTCAACCTTCTCGTACATCCATATCAGGTGAAAACATGAACAGACTAAAGACCATGACCTATGCCACAACAGGACGTATCGCCCGCATCACGCTCAATCGACCAGACCGGGGCAACGGCATTACATTTGATTTACCGTTTGAATTGGCGCAATGTGTCGAACGCGCCAACCTCGACCCTGACGTGCATGTGATTGCACTTGCAGGCAATGGCACGGGTTTTTGCGGCGGCTACGATTTAGTCAACAGCGCCGAACAGCGCATGGGTGGTGAAGATCCGGTATCGGCTGACTTGCGCGGTACCCCACTCGACCCGGACATTCAAGCCGCCAACCATGACCCGTCGCAGCCATGGGACCCCATGTTGGACTACGCCATGATGAGCCGTTTTGTGAAGGGATTCATGAGCCTGTTTCACAGCGATAAACCGGTTGTCTGTAAAGTGCATGGCTACTGTGTCGCGGGGGGGACAGATATGGCGTTGTGTTCGGATTTGTTGGTTATTGAAGACAAGGCCAAAATCGGTTATCCGCCTGCGCGGGTCTGGGGCAGTCCAACTACAGCAATCTGGGCACACCGCATCGGCGCACAACGCGCTAAAAGATTGTTATTCACCGGTGATTGCCTGTCCGGGACTGAAGCTGTGGAATGGGGTTTGGCGATTGAAGCCGCGCCTGCGGAACAACTCGATGAACGGTTTGAGATTTTGCTGGAGCGCATTGCCCGAATGCCTGTTAATCAACTGCTGATGATGAAATTGCTGGTCAATCAGACAACGATGGCACAGGGCCTGCACAATACACAAGTTTTAGGCACGCTGTTCGATGGGATTACCCGTCATACTAAAGAGGGGTATGCCTTCCAACAGCAAGCCGCTGAATACGGCTTCAAGCACGCGGTTCGAGCGCGCGATGAACCTTTTGGGGATTTTGGGCTTTCAACTTTTAAAGGGTAGAAAAAACGCCCTGTACAATCGTGTACAAGGCGTTGTAAGCGTTAGTGGCTGACAGTTTATGGGCGCTTGGGTTTCGATGGATTGGTCACTTCGTCCCATTCCGCCGCCATCAATTCCTGCGTCGCGCGGAAATCGCCCAATTGCGCCGCGCGCATGAGTGACGTTGTGCGGAAGTTGGTATCGAAATAGCCATGCCCATAGGTATAGCTGCGATTACGCGGATTGACCTTGTTCATCACCACACCGCGTATATCCGCGCCGACGTGTGTGAGTTGTTCCACCGTCCGGCGTGCCTCATCGCGCTTCGTCTTTCCATATTCCAAAACCAGCAGTAAGGACGCATCCATCGTCGTCGCCAGGACGGATGAGGCAGAGGTTGTCAATGTCGCGGGCGAGTCGAACAAGATTACGTCGGCTTCCAGCGTTGTGCTCAATACGTCGATGCTGTTTCGCAGTGTCCGATCCCGAAGTACCTGTGTCGTGCTGCGGGGAATTGGGCCGCTGGGCAGGAAGTACAGGTTAGACGATACTTCATGCACATATTTACGCAGTGTCTCGCCCAGATCGCCCTTGTCTTTCCCGGTTGCGGCAACCCACTTTTTCATGGCGTCCGCGATTGTGGTCAAACCCGTGTCATTTTGTGTGACGTTGAAAATGGTATGCAATTCGGGTTCAACCAGATCGGCATCAATCAGCAGCACCCGCAATCCACTCGACGCCATACTCATCGCGAGATTAATCACCGTCAAGGTTTTACCATCACCGGGGTTGGGGCTGGTAATGATATAGATGGACTTTGCCTCTTCTTTGCCATTCAGCGCGTGACCATTCGCGCCATTGGTGCCGCTGGTCGCTTTCTGTTCGGCGAGGAGCAAATTCGTCTGCAATGTGCCATAACCCCGCATCACGCGCGTATCTTGCTCGTGCTTAATCAGGCGCTGTGCAGTATCGCCTTTGCCAAACTTCACCACCATGCTCAAGACCGGCTGACCGAGCAATCGCGCCGATTCATCGGGTGTGCGGATGGCATTGTCGATGTATTCGAGTAAGAATATCAGCCCTACCGCCAACGTTGCCCCGACAATCGACGCCAGGATGGTCGTCGTCAGGCGTCCCCGGCTATCGGCCTCATCAGGACGCCGCGCCTCTTCGATAATTTCAAGCGAATTGGTCGCGCTTTGAATATTGGCAACCGTTTCAGACAGGCGGGCGATAATGTCCTGTGTTCGGATAATCTGATCATCGAGCGTGCTGCGCCGATCAATCAAACGGTCTCGTTCGGCATTCGATGCCGTTGTTTCAAGATCAACATTGACGGACTCTATCTCGGTTGTCCAGATGTCAATGTTCTCGGTCAGTGTGGCGATGCGACTATTAAGAAACTCGATTTGCTCTTGCTGACTCTCAGTCAAATTGGTTGGACTGAAGCGAATCAGGCGGTCTGCAACCGTATTGGCAATTTCAGCAACCTGATCGCGATCTGTATAGGTGACGATAATATCGAGAATGGGGGTATCGCCCACCAACCGCGTGCTTAATGCCCGATTCAACTCGTCAACATCAAAGCCCTCGATATCGACGGTCTCCACCGTACTTTGCAGCACATTATAGGTGCGGACAAGCTGTTGATAGGTCGCCGCGAGTTGAACCGGGAGTTCAATCTGCGAAAAATCTGGATTGGGGTCGCGAATCGCGTTCCCCACCAGCACCCGCACCCGCGCCGTATAGACCAGCGGTTGCTGCCCCATATAGAAATAGACGCTGCCGCCCGCCAATGCCGCCAGCAAAATAATCAGCCACAAGCGTTTGCGGAAAATTCGGATATAGTGGATAAGTTCAGGCTCCATGGGCGGAGTCCCTTCTCACTTTCTTACCTATGGTTAACTGCAATTATACTGTTTTTTCACCAATTGCGAAATTGTAACATCGCATCGACCCAATCCGGTGGGGTTACGAATTGAGATTGAGCATCTTGTCCGGTGCTTTCCTGCCATTCAGCAAAGGTCACACGCGCATTTCCTGATGGCTTAAAAACCTGCTCATTAGTCGGGTTGTACCAGATATTTTGATCTGAAACCAATGTGCCGATAAAGCGGTCCCACGCCGTTTGTGGCAGTGTGGTCGAGACCAGCAAATGGTCTTCCGCCATGCCGACAATGGCCGTGTTGTAGATAACCCAATAGGCTGCGGCGTCTAGCACATGCGATTCGCCAGTCATCCAGTTGGTATCGGTGCGCCCTTCCGCACGTCCGCTAATCGAAATTTGGCTCTCTGCATTGCCAAAAATCACGCTGGACTCTATTGTCAGCCGCTCCGCATTACCTGTGAGGATACCGACACCCCCATTGCGACAAATCACGCTGTTCCGCAAATTCACAGGCCCGGTGACACTCTCGATGAAAATGCCATTGGTGAGGTTGTCACACCAGTAGGCGGCCTCAATCGTGATATTGCGAATATCGCTGTCCAACCAGAACGCACGGGTATGATTGCCTACCGCGCGCAATCGGATGAATGTACCGGTATGTAAATGCAGATGCTTCTGACCCCCAGCGGCCCATCCCGTAAAACCACCTTGCACACCCCGCCAATTGTTATACGACGATTCGTCATCTTCAGACAATAAATCGCCACTTTGATAGGATGTCACGCCCGCCACGCCATTGTAGTTAACCACGTTGCGGCGCATCGTGATGCCCTGCACCTGAAAAAACCCCACACCTTGCCAGTTGTTCCAAATGATGGTGTTATCTTCCAACGTGAGATTATTCATGCGATTAAAACTCACACCCGCAGTCTGGATGAGCGAACTGGCATGTTGGAAAACGAATCCCCGAATCGAGACATTATCGCGCTGCTCGATATGCAATACCTTGTCGCGTGTCGCCACTTCAATCAAGGGGTCAGCGTCCATCTGAACATCATCTGGGGGATAAATCAAAACGACATCATTGGCCTCATCGACCATAAATGTTCCTGCCACCAATGCCTCTTCATCCAAAACCTGTTGCAAAGGCGTCCCATCAATGAATATCATCTCGCGGCGACGCACAATATCTTCGAGCACCACGCTGCCTTCCCAACCATTGGGATAGGGCATTAATCCCCAATCAAAAGGCCAGTCATGGGCATACACGGCTGAATTGTCGGTCTGTTCCCAACCTGTCCAAACATCCGACCCGCTAATGACCGCTTCACCGGGAACCGCCGCCTCGATCAAGATAGCGGCGTCCGTCTGACTGCTATCACCAAAAAGCGCCATCTGTTCTCGATAGACACCGGGCGCGACGATAACACGCACAGGTGTCCCAACCCGGTTGCGTTCCACCACCAACTGCATCGCAGCATTGACTGTCATAAGCGGTTCAGCCGCGGTGCCGGGGTTGTCGTCCGAAGCATTCGATGCAGCCGGATTAACATAGATTTCAACCAGTTCACCCGCCGCAACAGTCCCGGTAATAACCAGCGCGCAGCAGACGATGCACACGATGGCAAAACGATGGAATTGAGATAGTGTGGCTGTGATACAATATTTCACAGAATTCATGCCCTGATTGTTATTTTGGTTGGTGTACAATATATCTGAGGTTAGTTGTATAGCCTCAAAATAAAGAAAACCTATCATCCAACCTTGAATTTGGTCTGTTTTCTGTTAAGGAATTTTTAGGTTACAGTAAGGATAACACGCTTAAGTAATCAAAGTCAGCCGCAATCTGTGTGATTAGATTGCGGTGGTTTGGTGGTTAATTTGTGCGAGAAAGTTCAACTATGTTGTGCCGATGCAACAATCATCGGCTTATCCGAATAGGAATGATGGTAACTCTATGAGTACGTCAA
>CAZTLI010000108.1:0-13374 GCA_964614375.1 uncultured Anaerolineaceae bacterium | reverse complement strand
GATGGATTATCTGGGCTATGACGATGTGGACGAGTTCTATGATTATCTCGATTCGCTCGACGACGATGAATACTTCGATCTGATTGACGAGGTGTTCGGCACGGGCGAAGGCGGCGGTGAAGGCATCTCGCCCGATGACCTCTCCGAGGATGAAATTGACCGCCTGTTGATGGATTATCTGGGTTATGACGACATTGACGCCTATTATGACTATATCGACTCGCTCGATGACGATGAATACTACGATTTGGTAGACGAAGCCATCGGCTATGTGGATGATGACGCCGAAGGCATGTTCACCAGCGTCGAATGTCGGGAAGAACTGCCGTTTGATTCGCTGGCTGCGGCAGAATCCCTTTCCGCCAATGTGCCGCCACAAATCGCCGAACCGATGCTGCAAGGGTTCGAGCAGCAGTTGGTCGATTGTGATGCGTGGGATGTGCCCGCGGCTGATCCGATTGAGAATCAACCTGTGGTGAGCACTATACCGGCGCTGGTGATGTCGGGCGAGTATGACCCGATTACGCCGCCGTCATGGGGACAGGCCGCCGCCGACTATTTATCGAATAGTGCCCATTTTGTGTTTCCGGGTATTGGACATGGCGCAGTCGAAAGCCATCCCTGCCCGACCTCGATTGCGCTGGCCTTTCTCAATGCGCCGGGCAATGTGCGTAACCTTGATGGGTCGTGCATCGCGGGGATGCGGACGACCTTCTACATTGGCGATTAGCGCCTAAAAACTGTGGATATGCGCGGGGCGGTTGCTGCGATCGTCCCCTTTCATATTTTATGGTAAGGGTCGCCACTGTGGGCATGAATCGCTGCCTGTGGAATCGGTCAGGGGATGCGGGTTGCTGCCATCGGCATACATAAGGTACACATCCCAATCGCTGCCGTTCGCAAACAAATTCGCATTATAGGCAATCTGTGTGCCATCTGGCGACCAGCGCGCACAGCGTTCGAGGACGGTGGTCGTTGCGGTCAGACGGGTGACTGTCCGGGTTGCGAGGTCGATGTGATATATCTCGCCATTCGAGAATAGAATCGACGCGCCATCCGGCGACCAATCCACCATCCGTTCCCACAAATCAAAGCCGAGATTGCCATCACGCTGATCGGCAGCCAATTGCGTCACGACGACTTGACCGAGTGGACTGCCGTTGATAGACATCCATTGCAGGACGATGGTGCGTGTCGGTTCGTCAAATGTGAGATAGGCAATCGTCGAGCCATCGGGCGAGACCGCAGGCGAATAGTCATTCAGGCCGTTGTCGGTCAGACGAATGAGCGCTGGTTCGGTTTGTGTGATGTCGATGCGATAGATTTCAGCATCGTACCATGAATTGCTGCCATCCTGTGGCGCGTCCTCGCCTTCAATGTCCTGCTGCGCCGCGAAGACGATGCCGGAACTATCGGTCAACCACACGGGCGGACTGGTATCGGCAGGTGCAAAGGTCAGTTGACGCACACTGCCGCCGTCGCTGTCCATCAGGAATAGATTGGTAAAATCGCGTGCGCCAGAGCTTTCCGTATACCATTGACGATTGCTTGTGAACACAACGCGCGTTCCATCCGGCGAAATCACGGGCCGAACTTCGACTTCGGCGTCGTGATGGGTGATGTTGACAATCTCGCTGCTGTCGAGGTTATGTGTGAAGATTTCAATATTGTACCGAATATCATTCCAGCTTTGCCGGGTTGTGCAGCTATAGACCAATCCCCGTCCGTCGCTGAACCACACCAGATCCCCAATCCACAAACAGCCATCAGGAAACCACGCATCAACCACCACGCCATCGGTGGTTACAAGCTGAATCGGGAAAAACGGCGTCGTTCCTTCGGAGCGATTGGTCACATAGGCCAGTTCACCGCTATCGCTCGCTTGCGCCGCGACCAACATTACGGTCAATAGGAACAGCGGAAGGATCAGTAAATAGGCATAAGACGTGCGTAGTTGCATACAAGACATCATCAAAAATCCTATTGCTTAAACGTCCCTGCCGCGCTTTGGTTGGCGCGTTCCCACGCAAAAACACGCCGCTGATACTCATGAGAACAACAATCACACGCTAATCCGCTGCGCCGGTGCGGGAATGCGTGGGTGTGATGTCGTTTTGCAGGGCGTCGTCTACCGTCTGGTGGAAGTACATCAAGGATTGTTCATAACGCCCGAATTTGAGCGCAGCGTTCGCGCCAGATTTCATCCCCTGTTGAATCAATTCGCCAATGACATAATCTTCTTCTGTCGCGCTGACGAGCATGGCGATATTTTTGTCCCAATAGGTGCGGGCTTTGTCGGTGATGGGTTCTTCGGGGACGAGTGTCCAGGCTTCGATGGTGCTGTGTTCCGGGCTATTGGGGAATACGCGGAAGTACGACACATGGTCGGGCTGCACCAGTATGAGCATATTCGGGAATAGGTAATAGAGGATGTTGGCGTGTTCGCGCAGCACCCAATTGGCGGTATCTGTTCCGGGCAAGGTTTGAATACTGCGTTTGGGGAAGAGATTCCGCATGTGCGGGTAAAATTGGTCGAAGATGCCGACATTGTTGAAGAACAGGTGGTAAATCGTCTTCGTGTGGGCATATTTGATGTGATAGGTCTCTAAGAAGATGTCGATGACCAGCTTCCAGTTGAGCGCCTTCCGCAGTGTATAGGGTTTATAGATGAGGTGCGACGCCAGCTTGTAACTATCGAAGTCGTGCCCCAATGTGCCCAAAAACGACGCCATATCGATGCTGCGGTCTGGCGACGGAATCACCCAGACGAAGCCCGATTTCTCTTCTACAGGCAGCCGCACCAATCCAAAATCGGCTTTATTCACATCGGGGAAACCGTCCGCATCGGTGATGTGGATGAGCTGCCCGTCTTGATCATACGTCCAGCCATGATAGGGGCAGACCAGCGCCTTTTTCTGGACGCCGCATTCTTCCCACACCAGTTTTGTCCCGCGATGCCGACAGACGTTGATGAAGGCGTTGAGCGCGCCACTTTTGCTGCGAATGACGATGATGGGGACGTTGAGCGCGTTGAGTGTCACGAAGTCGCCGGGGTCGGCAAGTTGGGAACTGTGCGCCGCCATGATGGGATAATAACGGAACACCGTCTCGGTCTCGCGTTTGAGGCGCGCCGGGTCTATATAGGCTTCGACCGCGCGTTCAAACGTCTCATCGACCATGTGCGTCGTTTTGTTGTCCAGCAGGTCATGGACGCGCTGGATGAGTTCGACCTGTGTGCGGTGTTCCATCACCGACTCCTACTATCGCTCATCAGGCAGTATAGCGCGCGGGCTGTTGGGCGGCAAATCCAGCCCACAGGCTGTTGTGACATATTAGCGTCGCGTATAGGCGCGCACGCGCGACAACAGGGATTGCTGCGCCTTCTGCGATAGGCCATACGACTCAATTTCGGCTTCGAGCAGCATCCATGTGCCATAACCACTGGCAAAGCCATTAACACGCGCCGCGGCTGTGGATTGGATCAACTGTGCGATTGTCGGATAGACCTGTTGAAACTCCGCCAGCACATCGGGTAGGTGTTGCAGGGCATATTTCTGGTGATAGTCCTCCGCCAGATAAAAGCGCGTAAAGGGCACGATTTCGGTATGGATCGCTGCGCCGCGCCGCCCCGATTCGGCTGCCAGCGTTTCCAGCGCGAGCTGCTGCTGCTGTGGGTTGTGTGTCATGATGCCCGACATATACTGCCGACTCCAGGCTTCGCGCGTCGGTGTGTGACTGTGCCAGAATACATGCAGCAGGTCACGATAGCTGATGATGGACGGGTCAAAGTCGATTTGCAGGGCTTCGGCATGGTCGCCGATGCGCCGGTAAGTCGGGTCTGGCTGCTGCCCGAAGGCATAGCCCACCCGGGTGCGAATAACGCCTTGAAGACTCCCAAACTGAGAGTCTGGCCCCCAGAATCACCCCAGGGCGAAGGTCGCTGTTTCGATTTGTGCATAGGTGAGGGTGTCGATTGGGGGAATGGTCGATTGGATTTGTGCCATGTGTCATCTTTCCTTGATGGATATGGGTCTGATTCTATTGTAGCCCGGTGGCTTAAGATTTGCTTACGCGCAGTTCAAAAAGCAATGTCTTTAGAGGAGGTTCTGCGGTTGAAGAGCATTCTCGCTCAGACAAAAGGTTTAGACACCCTTGCCATGTCGGTCAACTTTGTAAGCCCTCTGGATTGATATATATTTCTAAAGGAAAATTCAGAAATACTTCAGCCACAATCGCAATTCTCCGTTATATACTGTAAGCAATCAATCATAGCAGACTTGCGTTCTTGGGAATTTGCATGAGTTCAAACCTATCATCAACACACATCATCCGCGAAGAAATCTATGATGGCGCGGTTGTCGCCTATCATTTGCTAGGCGTATCGACTGAATGGCTGGATAAGTGGGCGCGTGATATTGCCGATACCCTGCGGCGATGGCCTGATGGTGTGCCGTGCCGTTTGATTTATGATTTGTCCGAACCCGGTGTGGTTATGCCGTATCTGGTATTCACCGGGCGCAAAATGCTGAACATAGGCATCACCGAGTATGGACGGTCACAGGTGGGACGTATCCTGCAAAATCGTCCTGACCTCGTGATTTATCTGGCGGTGCTGACGGGTGATTCCACCACTGGCGCGACTGCCAAACGATTCAGTCGCGATGGCGAGGAAAATCCGAATTTTAAGCATAGCTATTTCTTTGACCTTGACGATGCGCTTCAGTGGCTCGTGTCATTAGAATGATACAACTATCGTAATGGTCAGTTGAAAAAAACACAGTCGCATTGAAGCAAACGGGTTGCGATAAAAAGCGTCACTCGCATTTCAGCGATCAGCACTTCTGCCTAAAGCATCGTCTTTGAAGCGGCAATTATTCAGGTAGCCATAACTCCTGACCATTCAACCCCCTCCGTCACACAGCGAAATCCCCCTCAGTCCTCCCGCGCTGCGGGGGATGTCCACCCCCAGACGACACATTGCACAAAAGTGTCAGGTTCTCAGCGGATTTAGGGGAGGGTCGCCATGAGAACAGGCAAAATCGCACAGATAGGGGAATAGATACGCGCTATGAGCGCGATTCTGGTGGAAAGCGCACGTATATTCGTGTATCACGCAGGCCACCATCGGGCTTACGGGCATGATTGTGCAACACCGCCTCCAATGTATAACCTGCCCGTTCCGCCACACGATAGCTGCGGACGTTATCATCATCACAGCGAATTTCAATCCGCACTGCCCCCAATGTCGCCAGACCTAAATGGGTGAGGGCAATCACCCCTTCGGTGACATACCCCTGCCCATGCAGAGTCGTCCGCGCCCAGTAGCCAAGTTCCATGCGCGGCACAGTCCAGTCTATCGTGTGGATAGAAACGGGGCCGACGAGTGCGTTATCGGTCTTGCGAATCATGTAGTACGTCAGTTCCTCGCGGTCATGAAAGGCTTCGATAACCCACTGCATCCGGTCTTTCAGGTTGGCGAGGGACGGTTCAGCACGGGCCCAGGGCATCCACTGCCGCAGCGTATCCAGCGACTCCATCACCGCCGCATAGACCCGTTCTGCATCGTCTGCTTGTGGGATTCGCAGCAGGAGGCGTTCGGTTTCGATTTGTTGGGGAATCATGAGTTGGCGCGGGTTGAGTGGCATCGGTCTTGCATCCATTTCTTATAGAGAATCAATAGTCACGCATCCAATATTATGTTAGAATATACGCAAGGTGGATTGTGCAATATAGCGCAATTCACACCCGAATTTCATACCCGCAGGCACCGGGCAAGGGCTTGTATCCAAGGGCTTGTTGCGATGAGCGTGATGTTATTTCGTCGCGGAGATTCGCCCATGAAGTGGTGCTGTTGTTTCATCTCTAATGCCGTCTGGCGAAAATTATTTCACCCATTCTCGTTCCATTCCATAAAAGCGGCGCTTCGTCGGCAAAGCGGTGGTGATTGCCCGTATAGGCGTCAGGATTCCGTCAGGCAGCCTGTGCGATTCTGCATTACGATTCATCTAAACAAGTTGCTCGCAAGAGTAGCGATTGCCCTACGCGCTCCCATCAAGCACTTGCATTCTAAGCTCGTTTTAGTATGCAACCTCAACCGCTGCCCCCCATGGCAGTGTACAGGTGCGAGGAGTATAACCTTATGAACCGTTTTAGTGTATTGACCATACTGGGTCTATTGGCTGTCCTTGTGTTTGGCGTTGCCCCACAGACCACGCAGGCGCAAGGCGTAATTTGGAACACGGAATTCTACAATAATGCCTATCTCATGCCCCCGGCTGTGGTCACCCGTCAAGATGCGGCGGTCAGCTTCAACTGGGGCAGTGGATCGCCCGCGACGGGTGTCAATGCTGATAACTTCACCGCGCGTTTTAGCACGAGTCTGAACTTTGCGGCTGGCACATATCGCTTTTATGTGCAGGCCGACGATGGGGTGCATCTCATCATCGACAATGTGAACATGGTCATCAACACCTTTGACCAGCCGCGTGCCGGCGAACTATTGACTGTCGATGTCGCGCTGAATGCCGGGACACACAATATCCAACTGGATTACCGCGAAAATGGGGGTCTGGCCTTTGTCTATCTCAACTGGGCGAATGTGGCGACGAATCCAACGGGACCGAACTTCCCATCACCGGGCGGTGGATCAGCGGTACCCGCGCCAACAGGTGGCAACTGGACAGCACAGTATTTCAGCAATACCAACCTCAGCGGCACGCCCTTCGCCATCCTGAACGAAATCAGCCCATCACACAACTGGGCCAGCGGCGCGCCGCTGAATGGGATGCCCGCCGATAACTTCTCTGTCCGCTACAGCAGCGCCCCGGCGCTCGATGGCAGCTACCGCATCAGCGTGCGGGCGGATGACGGCGTGCGCGTGTATGTCGATGGACAGCTCCTCATCAACGAATGGCACGGCGCCAGCGGCCTGACCTATACGGCTGATTTCACAGTCGGACGCGGCGTTCACGCCATCACCATTGACTACTATGAAGCCGGTGGTGTGGCCTATCTGGAATATGGCTTGCAGGCCATTAGTGGGTCGCCAATACCGCCGATTCAACCGACGCAGCCGCCCGTCACCAGCGGCGCATGGACAGCACAGTATTATCCCAACACATCGCTGAGTGGCACGCCCTTCGCTGTTATCAGTGAGAATAGTCCCGTTCACTTCTGGGGACGGAGCGCGCCGCTTTCGGGTATGCCCGCGGAAGGGTTCTCTGTCCGCTGGACGAGCACACAGAATCTGGCTGGTGGTAACTATCGGATTGATGTGCGCGCCGACGATGGTGTCCGGGTCTATGTCGATAACACGCTGCGGATCAACGAGTGGCACACCTCACCGGGCACACAGATTTACACTGTCACACTCTCGCTGACGGCTGGCAATCATAGCTTCACGATTGAATACTATGACGAATCGCTCGATGCCCTGCTCGATTATGCGCTCGTGCCACTAAATGGCGCACCACAACAGCCCCAGCAGCCACCGGCCACAGGCGGCGCGTATGGCAGCATCACCGTCACGACGGGCTTACTCAACGTTCGCAGCGCGCCGGATGTCATCAACGGGCTGATTTTGACAAAAATCCCGCGCGGCGCGACCTACAACATCGTGGGACGTAACGCCGATTCGACATGGTGGCAGATTGATGTTAATGGTCAGGCTGGGTGGGTGAGCGGCTTCTATGTCAACGCCGTCGTCAGTGGCAACGTGCCCGTCACATCCAGCGGCACCGTCCCGCCACCGGCTTCTGCCACAGGGTACTCGCTCGTCACCCGCGCCAATCTCAACGTTCGCGCGGGCGCGGGCACACAGTTCCCGGTGCTGACCGTCATCTCACGCGGGCGCAGCGCCCAGATTCTGGGTCGCAACAGCAATTCGACATGGTGGCAGGTCAACTACGAAGGCACGGTGGGCTGGGTGCATGGTGGTTTCGTCAATTTGCCGACCAACATCGACCTCTCGCGCGTACCCGTGCGCTAGTCGCTAGACCCTAGCTATAGATCACGCAAGCCGGGGGTAGGCGCTGCTCCCGGCTTTTTGTTTTGACCGGAATGCTATACCGTCTCCTGATAGTCGATGTGCAGCGCGCCGTCTTCGATGTGCCAGATGGTGGTGGCAAAGCGTTCGACAAAATAACGGTCATGGGCGACAGCCAGCACACTGCCGGGAAAGGCTGTCAGCGCCGCCTCGAATTTTTCCCGCGCGGATAGGTCAAGATGATTCAGCGGCTCATCCAGCAGCAGGACATTCGCGCCCTGCGCCACAATCAACGCCAGCATCAACCGCGCCCGTTCGCCATAACTCAACTGTGCGATAGGCCGGAAGACCTCATCCTGTGTGAATAGATAATAGTGCAAAAATGATCGTGCCTCGCCATGTAACATCCCGGCGGCGTTTTGCAATGTTTCCAGCGGCGTGCTGTTCAGGTCGAGGATGTCCTGTTCCTGCGCCAGATAACCCAATTGCACGCCCGCGCCAATACGGATTGTGCCGTCTAATGGCGCAATTTCCCCACCGATAGTTTTCAGCAGAGTCGATTTGCCGTGACCATTCGGCCCCATGATGGCGACTCGTTCGCCCGCAGCAACGGTTAACGTCAGGTCGGTCAACAGCGGCACAGTATAGCCCACCCATACGTCGTTCAATCGCACCGGGAAACCATGCGCTTCGGGCAGTTTGTCAAAGTCGATTTTCATGTCCCAAATGCGCGTCGGTTTATCGACCCGTTCGTCGGCGTCGAGATAACGTTGCAGGCGCGTCTCTTTGGATTTTGCGCGCTTCGCCACCTTTTTGGCATAACGCCGCTGCTGGTCATTTTTGGTCGCGTTTTCCTTGCGGACTGCCCGCGCCATCGTCCGTTCCATGTCATGGTGTAGACGGGCGATTTCGACCTGCTGGTCGCGCCATTGTGCCCACTGCTTATCACGTTCAGATGCCAGCGTGTCGCGATAATCACTGTAACTACCGACGAACACGCGCGCGGTTGCTGTTTCCGGGTCAAGCGCGACGATGCGATTCACCACCCGGTCTAAAAAGGCGCGGTCATGCGAGACAATCAATCCACCGCCGGGAAAGGTGTTCAACCAGTCTTCCAGCCATTCCAGCGCCCGCACATCCAGATGATTGGTCGGTTCGTCGAGCACCAGCAACTGCGGGTCATCCAGCAGGATCGCCGCTAAACTCAGGCGTGTTTTCTGCCCGCCGGACAGTTCGCCCACAGTTGTATCTAACGACACAACATCATCCAGACCGACTGCCGCCAGCATCTTCTCGCCCGTTGCTGTGTCGATGTCGTATCCGAGCGAATCGAGCCGCTCCAGCGCCGCGTCATACGCGCGCATGAGTGTTTCCAACTCAGAATCGGCAGCCTTTGCCAGCGCCTCGCCCAGTCGTGCGATCTCCGCTTCGGCCTGATTGACTGCTGTCGATTGTGGGAACAGCACCTCGTAGGCGGGCGTGTCGTCGGGGACGGTCAAGCCCTGCGCGAGATACCCCACGCGCACATCGGGCGGATTGAAGCTGATGCCCCCACTGTCAGGCGCAGTCCGCCCGGCGATGATGTCCAGTAGGGTTGATTTGCCCGCACCATTGGGGCCAATCACGCCCACCCGTTCGCCCTCGTTGACGGTGAAGGTGATGTCTTTGAGTATTGGGGAGACTGCCCCCGCGAAGTGTTTACGTAGATTAGAAACAATCAGCATGGTGTGTCCTTAAAATTGATTGTCGGGGCGAAACCCCTCCCCAAATCCCTCCCCGCTGGCGGAGAGGGACTTTTTCTATGTGGGTAGTGAGCTGTAAAGACCTGCACAGCGCGACGGAGGCGTTGAGCAAGGCAATCATCAGCGATTCGGGTTGACCCGATTCAGGCGATTGACGCGCGCCCGCGCATCAAATTCCGCGCGACGTGCCCGCCGCTGCTGGCTGCGCGAGGCCGATTCGGGCTTATGCTTATCGTTGTGATGCAAGCCATTCGTGCCATGGGCGTCGCTGTGCGCCGACACGACCGCCAGATAGTCACTGTAGTTGCAGGCGAACTGTCGCGCCCGCCCCGTATCGGGATTAATCGCTACGATGTGCGTCACCACCCGGTCTAGCAGATCGGTATCATCCGACACGATGACGACTCCACCGGCGAAATCGTTGAGACACTCCACCAGCGAATCGCGCGCTGCCGCGTCCAGATAGGCCGCCGGATTGTCGATGACCAGTATCTGCGGATTAGCCGCCAACACTGAATCCAGAGTCGGATTGTCGCGATTGAGATACCCCACGCGCGCAGAAGAGGGCTTCAGACGGATGCGGCCTTTGTCGGGCGTGTCCGCGCCGCTGATGATGTCCAGCAGGGTCGATTTCCCTGCGCCGACGATGCCGATACGCTGTCCGGTAGAAACGGTGAAACTGATGTTTTTGAGAATCGGGGATTGTGTCCCGGAGTCCATTTTGTGAATATGCGAGACCACTAACATATACGCACTCCCTGGTTATGACATGCCAAAGGTAAAGAAAAACGCCACGCAGGATGAACCCGGGTGACGTAAAATTGGCACGGTGATGCGTATAACAGCCTGAGAATCAGGACATGGCGCGCACAACAGCAATTAACAGGGGTTCACACTGCCCAATGCAGGTTACCAGTTAATGCCGTCAGTGGTCATCGCTGTTCCTAACACTCGTTCAACGGAATCCGGGGGATTAGATAGGGGTTGCCTATACTAACCCGCCAAGATGCCCCTATTTTAAGCAGGATGTGTGGTCGCTGTCAAGCAGTTCATGGAGGAAAAGGCTCCAGAATTACGTCAGCTTACGCAACGACATGCTCTTACTCCCCATCCGGTTGGACGACATGAGTCAACGACAGACGTTTGGGCACTTCAACGTAGAAATTTTCCAGGAAGTATTCAAACGGCCTCACACCGCCGCCAGTACCAGATAATGCACGGGGATCGTGCCGCTGTAGCCAGCGGACTGATTGCCGCCGAGTTCCAGCGCGCCGGATGGGAAATCGCGGCTGTAGACCTGCATCATGCGGCGGATTTTGGCGAATTCATCGTCAATCTCGATGTGCATCGGTTCGGCGGTGAATGTCCGCAGCCAGTCGGGGGTGCGGTCTGCGCCAGTATCATAGGCGATGTAGAGGCGGGCGGGCTGCACGAGGTCAAAGCACAGGTAGGGCATATCTGTGTTTTCATAATCGTGATTGGGTAGTCGCAGCGCGGGCAAGCGGTGCAGCATAGGCGGTATCCGGCTGATGACAAAATCGCGATCACTAAAGCAGGGGACATGCAGGTCAATATGATAGGTTTCGACTATCGCGCCGCTGGTCAGACTAATGTGGTTAAAGACCGTATCTGGTGATGCAGGCGGTGGTTTGCGCCCGATGCCTTCATAGGCGGCAATCGCAAAGCCGCCGACCACCGATACCAGCGGGTCGATATCGACCAATTTTTCCGTGCCGAAAATGGATTCCAGCAAGTCGCCGAACGCCGGGACGAGCGATGTGCCGCCTGTTCGCAGCACCACGTCAATATCGCAGGGCTTAAGGTCTGCACCTGCCAGGACATGGTTAATACCTTCCTGCACGAGTTCGACTTCATTGGCTATCAAACGCTCAAAGCGACGGCGGTTGAAGGTGCGTTCGATATGAATGTCTTCGTGTTTGAACGACAGGGTGGCGCTGATTTCGCTGGAGAGTTGTTTTTTGACGCGCTCGATTTCTTTGAACAGTTGGAAGCCGAGATTATGTGTGACCAGCGTTTCCAGTGCATAGAATGGCTGTGGGTCGCGACTTGTGCGTTGCAGGCGTTTAATTTCGATCATGTGACGTGGACGCGACAGTTCCGGCATCGTTTGCCACGTTCGCAGTTTGTCGGTCATATCGGGTGGTAAGACGGCATCGTCGCTGTTGACATCCGCGCCAAACACATTGAAGAGCGACTCCATAATGCGGCGGTCAAGGTCGTCACCACCGATGATGACGCCGCGTGTTGCCAGAATTTCGGGCGGTGTTGTGCCACCGACATGGGCAATGGTTAAATCGAGCGTGCCGCCGCCAAAGTCAAAAATGAGGCCAGTCTGCCGGGTTGGACTGGCGCGATGCTGCAAAAAGGCCACGCCAACAGGTTCGAGCATGAACGATACTGCTTTAAACCCCGCCAGATGCGCCGCTTTGAATAAAATCGACTCTGACCGCGAATCAATGACAGATCGGGCCGAAAAGCGCACCGGACGCCCCATGACGATTTTTTCAACGGGCTGACCAAATTGGCGTTCAGCCGCCACTTTCAACCAGCGCAGCACGGTCGCGATGAGATTCTCGACGCGATAATAGCGCCCGAAAATTTGCGTGCCGTCGTAACGGTCATTAAACAGCGTGGTCTTAATCGACTGAAGCAGCTTGCCGCGCGCCGCGACATCGACCATGACATGCACCGTTTCAAAAAAGTCAATCGGATCGCCTTCAAAGCTGGCAACGGTGATGTTCAATTCACCGGCTTTGCGCTGCCGCCACTGGACGACCCGCCCGGTTTCGCGTTCGAGATAGGTGTGGGCTGCCGCTGCGCCAATTTGCGTGCGGTGTTTACGATCAATATAGACCAGGGACGGCGTAACAAGGGGGTTCTCGTTCGCCGGGTCGCTGTGGACGGTTATCAGTTGGTCACCGTCGAATAGGGCTATGGCAGAATTCGTCGTGCCGAAGTCCAGTCCTAAATACAACCGTTTCTCCTCATGAAAAGCGCCTTATCAGGAAGTTGTGCCCGTCAAATATCGACATTGGGCATTTCTACACCTTATGACAGAATGAGTTGACTGAAAATAGCCTAAAGGCATGATTGAAATGCTTTATGCGTTTTGTTATACTATACACTGTCAACGTGCCTGTTCCACCACACCGATTTAGCCCGGGTCTAAAATCAAATTGCCCATTGTACGGGATGTTGCGGGCTGCTGGCAACGGCATTTTCGTTCAATTCCAAAATCCATCGCTACCCGCTTTAAAAACAAAAACACCCACAATCACATGACACTTGTGGGTGATCGTTATCGTTATTCAGTTGTCCAGGATGATGACAGGGGTGTTAGCGATTAGTCCTCGTCTTCATAGTCGTCATCGTCGTAATCGTCATCTTCATAATCGTAGTCATCATCATCGTAATCGTCGTAGTCTTCGTCGTCCTCATACTCATATTCATCTTCATCGTCTTCAGGTGCTCGGTACAGATCATTCATTTGGTTTGTTACTCCTGAATAAGATATATGGGGTACCTTTATACCCAAGTCAAGCACATCATACGCCGAAAATTGAAAAATATTCCCCCAAATATTGGGGTGCAACTTCTATCAGCAACAGGTGTTATTCTATGCCCAAT
>CAZTLI010000107.1:0-13506 GCA_964614375.1 uncultured Anaerolineaceae bacterium | reverse complement strand
CCAACCGACGCAGGGGTTCGCGCCAGAGTTGATAGGCGACACCACCGCCTGTCACTGCTTGACCACTGATGACAGTGACGCCTTTGACCATCGCCCGAATACGGAGTTCATCTATCAAGCGTGATTTGCCGACGCCGCTTTCGCCTTCGATAAGCCAGGCGCTGCCCCGTCCGGCGAGTGCGCGAGCGAGTGCAGCTTCGAGCTGATTGAGTTCGTTTTGTCGCCCGACAAATTTTGCCGCCTGCAAGAAACTTTCGCGGATCGCGGCGGATTCTTCAGGAATTGGTTGGTCGAGCGCGGCGCATAAATCGTGAATGACATCATACGCATCCTGATAGCGTTCTTCGGGTGTTTTGGAAAGCAGCCTATCGACAATTTCGACCAGCGAGGGCGATCCAATTCGGTCATAGGTTGCGCGCATGTCGATACTGGCATCTTCGGGCAGCGATTGTAGTTCGGGTACATCTTTCAGGGCTTCTTCGAGCGCGTCACCAACGACGGTTGCAATTTCCGTTTCGGGATCGTCAAAATCGGGATTGGGCAGTTCTATTTCTGGTTGTTGTTTAGATGACCTGGCACTATTGGCAATGGTCTCTAACGGCGCCATATCCGGTCTGCTGCTGATGACGGCGCTGATGAGTTTGCCGGCGTTGCTAATTTCAAACGGGTGCCGCCCGGTGAACAGTTCATACGTCATGACGCCGATGGCATACAGGTCGGATGCCTCCTGCGCGCTTTGCCCCATGAGCACTTCGGGCGCGATGTAGGCCAATGTTCCCGCCAGTTCATCATCGGGACTATCATCTTGCCCGCGTGTGATGGCTAAACCAAAGTCCAGCACCTTTACTTGATCGTTTGTGACCAGAACATTGCCCGGTTTGAGGTCACGATGAATGATGCCGCGTCGATGAAGATAAGCGATGGCTTGCAGCATCTGGATAAGGAGATTGATGCGATACTTCAACGTCTGATTTTTGACTGCATCTAATAGGGTTGATGCGCCGTCGAGCAAGTCCATCGTGAAGAAGGGCTGCCCTTCTTCATCAAAACCATAATCAAGCACACTGATAATGTGCGGATGGCGCAGCGTCGCCAGCGTGCGAAATTCTTGCGCCAGCCCCAACCGAAAGGTTTCGGAATGGCTGTTTTCGAGTGTGGCGTCAATTTCCAATTGGCTGGAGGATGCTGTCACGCGCTTGAGGGCGATGTCGCGCCCGGTAATCGGGTCGGTAGCGTGATAGACCATGCCCATGCCACCATGCCCAATTTGCCGATGGATAATGTATCGTCTTCCGATTACCTGTGTGGCTCGGTCAACCTGTTTCATAACCTGTTCCATTTTAATGTCCCCAATTTTTCTATTGTAGCTGAATCGCATCGAAGTTGCAGGTAATTGGCGCTCCAATTTCACGGAAAACTAAATAAATGTAATGCAAATGTTAGTTTGGCGTTAGTGAATGTTGCATTTTGCAAATATTTAATAAAATTACGACCAAACATCTTCTATTTCATTAACGATACTTTAGTTGAATTTTAGGGCGGGGGTTTAAACTCATAAAGTGGATAAATGTCTATTATTACGCATTGTTTCATACAGGGTCAGTATATGGCGTGTCAATTTACTGAAAAATCACCATAGTCACCCGTTTATGAGATGAGTTCAGGTTTCCTAACCATCCATTCAAGCGCGTTTTATGCTGTATTAGTAACATTTATTCATCTATGTCCTTGCCCCTTACGGGACTCAAGCTAGCAATATCCAGGTATTACATAGCTGGCATTCGTGCCAGGATAGTTTAGGAGGGGAAATGCAGCGTTATCAAAAGAAGCATCTGTTTATTTTAATAGTCATGTTCTTATTTTTAACGGTGTTCCAGGCCTCGGGACTGCCAATCGCAACCGCACAGGACGAAGAACCAGATGATATAGGCTGTGCGATTTCGGATGAACTGCTCGATGGACAGGGACGTTACTCGTTGACCGGGTTAGGGCGTTATTCGCTCACGGGTCTCAGTCGTTATACATTGACTGGCTTAGGGCGCTATTCGCTCACAGGTCTGGAAGGCCCGTCTGAAGAAGAGTTGGAGATTATTCAGAACAACACGCTCGTACCCGGATGGTTAACGGGCGCGTTCAATGTCATTTCCAACGGGCAAGACTTCAATACCACTCGGGTCGCCGTCCTCATTGTGGATGACCACGACGATACCGAAGCCACCGACGAACGCGAACACGGTGAATTGGTGCGTGAAGTCTTTGATGAATTGTTCGAGGCGCTGCCAACCACATCCATTGACTTTTTCAACGTCAATATCGGTGGCGATATGGGCTATCGCATCGACTTGATCGCCCAGGAAATCGACGCGGTTATCAATGGCCCGCATACAACCTATGGCGCTGGCGGTTTGCGTGGAGAACCCTATAACTACACGCATTTTGTGATTAATATGAGCTTTGGCCTGCTGCCGTGCGTGGATGATTTCAATGTGGGTGATACGCCTGTCCCATTCAGCTTCTATGATTTCATCGACGAATACAATTCGCGCCAGAATGCTGAACCTGTGGTCAACAATTTCCTGTGCTTGACTGCTAATGACGACGAATCGTATACCGCACACTTTGCCTACACCAATCCGAACGACTTCCCGGTTCATATTCTTTATGATGAGGAAGAAAATTACCTTGCCGGTGGCGGCTTGAGTCAGGAGGTCATTGAATCCATCACGCCACAATACTTTGGTGTGCCGGACAATGAGAGTGGCTATTCTGGCGATTATCCCACTAGCGCCTTCCAAGTGGTGTTTTATGGCGATGATCCCCTATCGTGGACACTGTTAGGGAACACAGTCACGGCCTATCCCGGCGAAAGTCCCTACTGCGATGTGGTCGAAAATGAACCCGACAACCTCGTCCGCAATGGCTCATTTGAGCGTCCTGATGTGACCAACCGACGTGGTTGGGACGTCTATGGTTCTTCTGAAAACGCCCTAAAGTGGGAAGTGGAATGGACGCAGGAAATTCCCTGTGGCGAAGAGGACGAAGACGAGTATGAAGAGTATTACGGCAAGCGTCCTGCTTTTGGCGATTACGATGACGATGACGATGACGACATCGTTGAGGAACCTGTTGTCGAAATCCAGCGCAACCTATTGACCGATGCAGTGGATGGTCTTCAATATGCCGAACTGGACAGCGATTGTCAGGGCCCCGGTGGCGGCGGTGGTGTGGATGAACAGACCACTGTCCGTATTTCCCAAACGCTCGAAACTGTGCCCGGTGCGTGGTATCAGTTCTCATTCTGGGTGCAGGGTCGTACCAATGCGCCCGAAGGCGATGCACTGACATTCTCCGCTTTTTGGAATGGCGAACCTGTCATTGCTGATGAAGCGACAACACGCGGGGAATGGACACAGTATTCGTTTGAAGTGCAAGCGACTGGCGAAGAAACAGTCATCGCATTTGAGGATACGGGTACACCGAATTCATTTGGTGTGTTCCTTGACGATGTGGTGGTCACAGCTCTCTATCCTGTTGTAAACATTCTCGAATGTGTGACCGATAACCTTGATGGGACATTTACCGCGCACTTCGGTTATGACAATCTCACCGACGCACCGCTGACGATTCCCTACGACGATGATTACAATGCGCTGACGGGTGGTGGGCTATCGAATGCTCAACTTGTTGCCAATACGCCACAGTATTTCGGTTATGTCGGCAGTTCACCGTCGCAGCCGAATTCGGCCTTCCAGGTCGTGTTCGATGGGACTAATTTGTCGTGGACTCTGTTCGGCAACGAAGTAACAGCAGATGCCGATAGCGACCCCTGCAACCTGCATCCGACAACCTATGGGCAAGAAGTGGTCGATTATGGTCTGTATCAGTACCTGGTTGAGGTTTTAGGACTGGACTACGACCAGGCATGGATGGCGTTGGAGCAGTTGCTGACAGACCCATCGTATGATCCGTTGATGGCCGATCTGTTCGACCTGTTAAGCGAGTATATGAACCTGAGCTGCAATGTGCTGCCATGTCCCGATGGTGTGGGCGATGTTCGCATTATCGCTGTAGCGTCGTCTGGCAACTTCGCGGACTTCTTCCCGATAGGTGACCCCGCGCCGCCGCTAGCACCTGCCCGCTGGCCTATGGTTGTCGCTGCTGGCGCAACGCTCGGGGACGATGGCCCGGTATGGGAACTATCTCAAGATAGTAACTTCCTCATCTCCGGCTGCTGGTTCAAATTCGACGATTTTGGCGAGAACTTCTATGCCTGCGGGACCTCGTTCTCTGCGCCTTATGTGAGTATGATTGCGGCATTGTATCTGACCTATCCTGATGCGTGCCTGTTCGATGGAACGAATGCGCCGCTGAACGATCCGTTCGACTATAGCAATCCGACATTCTCGCCGACTGGCCCACTGAACTGCCACGTTCCGCCATTTGAGTCTAACCTGTCGATTGTAAAGACGAGCGACCCCGAAACAGTGGTCGTGGGCGATGAAATCACCTATACGCTGCGCGTGACAAACAACGGCCCCAGTGTGGCAACAGGCGTCACTGTGGTCGATACCCTGCCTGCCAGCGTGAACTTTGTCTCAGCGAGTCCGGGATGTACGCATGACAGTGGCGAAGTGACCTGTGATGTGGGTGAACTGGCTGTTGATGGGTTTGTCGAAATCACGATCACGGTAGAGACAACTGAACCGGGTGTCATCAGCAACTCGGCTACCGCAGCCAGCGAACAACAGGACCCGGATGGTGCGGTGAGCGCCGCCGAAACGACGGTGAACCCGCCGCCAACCTGTGAACCAAATCCTGAAGCTGATCTCGATCATTCATCGAGCTTCTTGATGTGGCCTTACGACCAGGGCGTGATTGTCAACCAGTCCGACCTGTGTTCCTATGAAGTCGGTATCGCTTCCTACATCCGCTTCGGGAGTGATGTCAGTTCACAAATTCCGTTCGATCACAATCTCTACACGATTGAACCAGGTCAAACCCTGTATCTGGAAGTTGACCTGCCCGGCTGCGATGCACAGGTTGACCTGTTCTATGGCGACTACATCGACGACTTCGCAACAGGCGCTCGCTATGGGGATCGCCTGATTGACAGCCGCTGGGTCGAATTGGGTGTACTGTGTGAGACTGAAGAACCGGAACAGAATGACCCACCACAGAACGATCCGCCTGCTAATGATCCACCGCAGGACGATCCGCCTGCTAATGATCCACCGCAGGACGATCCGCCACAGGAAGAAACAACCTGTGATCCGAATGAGGATGCCAGCACAGTCTTGAGTGGTGTCATCATTGACCTTGGTGGTAATCAGTATATGGGTCGTGTAGACAATACCGGTACGTGCGATTACGAGGTTGGTCTGGCGAGTTATGAACGTCCAGATGACCAGCTAGCTAATCAAGTGTTGTTCGACAGCGATCCTGATAGCGGAACAGGCCCCACAGCGCCAGCCGGTGGTTCGGTGAATCTCTATATCGAAATACCTGACTGTGCGACGCAAGTTGACCTGTTCTTCCATCAGCGGTATATCGACGGCAGCGAAAGTGTGCCACTGGTACTGCCTGACTTCAGCACCTATGTCTATGGCAGCCGTCTGCTGGCGTCGTGGTTCGCCAATGGCGATGACTTCTGTGTTGAGGAAGAACCCGTATCCCAACCACCACAGAATGATCCGCCTGTGAACGACCCGCCACAGAACGATCCACCGCAAAATGACCCACCACAGAATGATCCACCTGTGAATGACCCGCCACAGAACGACCCAACGGTGTGCGTTCCCAATCCACAGGTTGATTTGAACCATGACGGTTCGCACCTGAATTCGCCACCGAACACGGGCACAGTGACGAACCTGTCGGCTAGCTGTACTTATGAAGTGGGTATCGCGTCCTATCGGAAGTTCAACGAGAACATTGGTGAGCAGGAGTTGTTCGACTATAGCACTGTGACTGTTGGGCCGGGTGAAACGGTGCAGCTCGCCGTGACACTGCCTGACTGTGCGACACAAATCGACCTGTTCTATGGTGCTGTCATCACCGACTTCTCGACGGGCGAACGGTACAACGAACGTTTGCTGGATGTGCGTCATCTGGGCGGTACTGACTACTGCGATGGGATCGTGTTGGGCACAGGTGACATTCAGTTCACCGTCACATGGGACAATAACGCCGATGTTGACCTGCGTGTGATTGAGCCAAATGGAACGCGCATCTGGTTCGGTGATCGCACGCCAGCTACTTCACAAGGCCAGCTTGACGTGGACTCGAACTGGACGTGCGGCACCAATCTGTTCTATACCGAGAATATCTTCTGGCCTATTGGACAGTCACCCGATGGGACATACGTTGTCGAAATCCATCGCACATCGTCATGCGGCTTCCAGGCAACATGGCGGTTGGTGGTGCGTGTGGATAATGTCGTCGTGCTGGATGTTACGGATAATCAAGACCGTGCCTTCCAGATTGACGTAGGCGGTGGTGCGCCTGTGGTGACGCCATTGTCTGTCAATGTCGCAGAGGTGCCCGTCTCTGGCGATAGTGGCAAGTAATCTATCGTTAGGCGAGTAATACACAAACCCGGTGGGATAACCTGCCGGGTTTTTATTTTGCGGATTGTGCCTAGGATGCGCTATCAATCAAACAGGTCGAAATCGAACAGGTCGCCCAGAAATGACTTGCGTTTCTTGTGTTTGGTCGAGTTTGGAAGTTTATCCTGCGGATACGTGTCGGATTTGCGTTTGCTATACTCGTAAGAGTCATCATAATCCACGACGGCTGAATCGGTGTTCATGTTTCCCATCGTGCGGTCAATGATTTTGTCGAGTTCGCCGCGATCTAGCCAGACACCCCGACAGCGCGGACAGTAATCAATTTCGATACCCTGCCGATCCGTCATTTTGAGCGGAATGTCACATATAGGACAGTTCATAGCTTTACTATACTCCTTCAATCTCTCAAAATGTAGTGAAATTGGAATAACTTTTTTAGGTGGGTGGGAAAAGAATAAAGAAAATAGTTATGATACAAACTCGACACTATGATAGGGGAATTTGTAGAGAAAATAACCCCAATTATTGGGGGTTAGTCCGCGCTGAATGATTGGGCAGCGTGCCACACCCTAATTCGTGCGAATTTGTGCCATGCAGTAATATACAGGTGATATGAAGATTTAAAGAGTGTGCTTATGCTGGCAATTACCCATGCCTGTGCGTTGATTGGGCTGGAAGGCAATATTGTTGAAGTACAGGTCGATTTTAATCCGCGCGCGGGTCAGCCTTATTTTAATATCGTCGGTTTGCCCGACTCGGCTGTGCGCGAAAGCCGGGAACGGGTGCGGGCCTGTATCAAGAACAGCAATTTACGCTTTCCGAATAAGGGTTATGTCGTCAATCTATCGCCTGCCAATCTACCCAAACATGGCCCGGCCTATGACCTCGCGATTGCTGTCGGTGTGCTGGCGGCTACGGATCAAGTGCCGCTGGACTCAATAGACAATGCCTTATTTGTTGGCGAATTATCTCTCGACGGGCGCATCCAGCATGTGAACGGGATTCTGTCGATGGCGTATGCTGGTCAGCAGGCGGGCTTCAAGCGGATTTATGTGCCTGTTGAAGATGCACCACAGGCCGCGCTGGTGGAAGACATAGAGGTGATACCTGTCGAGACGCTGGGGCAGTTGGTCGAACATCTGTACGGGTTGATGCAGATCGCGCCGTTTGATGCCGAACCGCTGCTGCTGACCCATCCACCGCTTCCCGCCGGGCTAACCGATTTCGCCGACGTGAAAGGGCAGGATCATGTCAAGCGGGCGCTGGAAATTGCCGCTGCGGGTCATCATAACGTGCGGATGATTGGCAGTCCGGGTGTGGGCAAGAGCCTGCTGGCACGGGCGATACCCGGTATATTGCCGTCCATGACCTTGCCAGAAGCGATTGAAGTCACGCGCATCTATTCCGTCGCCGATAAGCTCAATGGGCTGGGACTCATCATGTCGCGTCCGTTTCAAGCGCCGCACCACACCATTAGTCAGGCTGGTTTGGTGGGTGGCGGCACGATTCCACGTCCCGGTGCAGTAAGCCTGTCCCATCTTGGTGTGTTGTTCCTCGATGAATGTACGGAATTCTCGGTCAAGGCGTTGGAAGTTTTACGGCAGCCCATCGAAGACAAAATCGTGACGATTAGTCGTGCGCGCGATTCGGTGACATTTCCGGCGAATTTTTTGCTTATTATCGCGCATAACCCCTGTCCGTGTGGGTTTTATGGCGACCCGGTTCATGCCTGTGGCTGTTCGCCAACGATGATTAAACGCTATCAGAATAAACTCTCTGGCCCGCTGCTTGACCGCATCGACATTCATATCGAAGTGCCGCGTGTGGATTATGACAAACTGTTCAATCAAGCGCGTGGTGAGACCTCTGCTGAGATTCAGGCGCGCACAGAAGCCGCACGCGACCGCCAGAAAGAACGTTTTAAAGACTACCCGACCATTTTTGCCAATGGCGATATGACGACCAGTGAAATTCAGACATTGTGCATTCTGGCAGATGAGGCGCGGCAACTACTCGATTTATCCGTCCGACGCATGCACCTGAGCGCCCGCAGCTATCACCGTATCCTCAAACTCAGCCGCACCATAGCCGACCTCGACTATAGCGACATTGTGCAGGTCAATCACATCGCCGAGGCGCTGCAATATCGCCCGAAATCGCTGGATAGCTAAGATGTGTTAGCTGTCTCGCTTCGGTCATTGAGCAGTTGTTCAATGTGTTTAATCGCATTGGCTACGGCATCATACCGGGCGAACTCTGCTTCCAATTCGCGCGCGCGATTTGCATACTTCGGGTCTTGTAAAACCTGCTGAACAGCCTGTTTAATTGCGTAGGGGGTTGGGCTGCTGGCGCGCATATTAACGCCGGCGCCCACCCATTCCACATGCGCGGCGACATCTGGTTTTTCTTCGGTTGCCCCCGCGATAACCAGCGGCACACCACGCTGCAACGCATTCTGGACGCCACCATAACCCCCATTGGTAATCATCACATCGACATGCGCCAGTAAGTCGCCATGTGGTACATAAGCCTCAATATATGTGTGTGCAGGTAAATCGGTCAGCCCAAGCTCCACAGGGGAAAGGCCGCCCGTCGTGGCAATTACCACCACATCTTCATCGGCAAGCGCGTCAACTGCCGGTTTGAGCAACTGGCCTACGTCGCGGTTATTCACTGTGCCCTGCGTAATATAGACAACGGGTTTTTCCGCTTGCACCAGCAAGTCCCACCAATCCGGCTGCTGAAAGTCCGTAATGGTATACCTGTTCAGCGACCCGATGAAATGGGTGTTGGGCACGATGTCGCTGCGCGGATATTCAAATGCGGGAATAGTCGCCATGAGATAGAGGTTGGGCTTTCGATTGACATTTTGTAACACGCCGCCGGGAAGGGGGGGCAGGCCAACACTCAACCGTGTTTTACGGGCATAAGCGGGCAGCTCGCGCAGGATGACCTTATCTGCCATGAATGCCAGCAGTCGGTTACGGATTCGCCCTACAAAACTGCTGTTGGGCAGCATACCCAGTCCGAGAGGCGGTGTGTCGCGGCTGCGATAAAAGTAAACTGAGGTGGAGATCACGACGTGGGGGAGGTTGGTCTTCTCGCGCACGAAGCCCATCCCAAAGGTCGTTTCGTCCGAGAGGAGCAGGTCTGCGGGAAAGTCGTTTAGGATGGCGAGCATGTCCTGCATGTGCTGTGGGGCGGCATCCAAAAAGATAGATTTCCAGCTTCCGATGAAATCTTGTAGGCCTTCCAAGCCCTTCAAATGTGGGAAGGCTTCTTCTTTCGCCATGCCACTGTGATCAATAGCACTGATAATCGGGTCGAAGGTCGCGCCAGTGGCCTCTACGTGCGGCTGATATGCCTTGCCCGTGTACCAGCGCACGGTGTGCCCGCGTGTGATCAATTCACGCACAATTGGCAGGAATGGATTGACATGACCCAGACTCGGCGTTGTTGCAACAAGGATGTTAGCCATTTTGTACCTCTGAAAGAAACGTAATCGCTATTGGCGTGTATTATGCTATACTCGAAATAGCGTTGGTCATCATTAAAGGGCATGAATCATGGGCATCGAACATAAATGGGTCGATTTTCCAGACGATTCCAGCACCAAAATTATCATCTTTGACTACATCGACAAATGGACATGGGAAGAATTCCATCAGCTTCATAAGGATATTCTAAATCAAATCGAAGCACAAAAATGGACAATGTATCCTATCATTAATCTGGGCAAGAATACCTATCTGCCGCCATCTGCGCTCACGAATCTGCGTAAGAACGCCCTAATGACCCATGTGCAAGTCCCGCAGGTGACACTGGTCATTGACAATATGTTCATCCGCACGATAGCCAGCATGGTTTCGCGACTTGTGAAGTTTAAAAACCAACCGCGCTTTTACAATAACCTGCCTGATGCACAGGCATGGGTGGTGCAGGTCATACGCTCATCGCTTGTCAAGGCGAGTTAAACCAGGCCCATTACCCCGTCGTATCGACATCACGCTAACATCAACCCGGTTTAAGGGGCCAGGGTGTTGTTCGCGCGCCGGTTTATAGATGCCGCTTGCTTTGCAAAGTGTATACCATTTTGATTTATCAGTCCGACGCATATACCTGAGCGCCCGCAGCTATCACCGTATCCCCAACCTCAGCCGCGCCATAACCGACCACAACTATAGCGATATTGTGCAGGTCAATCACAGCGCCCCGGTCATTGGATTCTTAGATGACTGTTGACGATTTCCGTGAGTCAGCCATATGTACTGGAACAATATATCGGGTGCTAAGAAAAGGCCTGTGCCGCCAATAATCCGCCCCGACTCCCATCACGAGCGCGAACACCGCAAGCAAGTATAGCCACCGCAGCTTTGGCGTAATCACTTCTAGTACGGCTTGATCGGGTCGTGCTGGATCGTAACGCATTGGCAACTGCCGACCCACGGGGTAAACAGCGGCTTTGGCCTGTGCAATATGTTGGGGAAACCCCTCTATATAATTCCGTGAAATGCCTGTACTACGATATGTCTGGTCGCCTACGCTGTATTCATATGCTACTGCGGGGACATACGTTCTCCTCCTCGACCAGTAGGGCGCGATTGAATGGATGAGGCAGTAATTGTACACGTTGCCGTGAGCCAATTTCGGACAGCATGTGCCCGCAGCCGATAATAAGTGGCGATTCCAATTGCCAGCACAGCTAATAACGGTCCGCCAACGATAAACACGATTCCCATCATCCTAAATGAATCTTGAGCCTCTGTCATCATGTTCTCTCTTGAAGGCGTAGCTGATTTGCGAACTCTCGATTGTATTTAGTTTCATATTTTATCAGATTTGGTAAACAAAGGGCACAACACGACCCACAGACATCAGATCGTTAATTTCAAACATACTCGGCGGGCATGTGTGGCGTTGTTGATTATTAATTCTAAAATAACATTGCTATTGATTGAGTGGGGGTACTTTAGTCCTATTCCTGCGGATTCATAATAGGCGCAATATGTGCATTAAAACCATTGTGCATATTTTCGCGGGCTTGTTTTGACACGGATGCACAGTGGTCAGGGCAGCTATTGTTCATTCGCTTACTTTTCCTGATGGAGGAAACCGTAACTTATATGGCACGATACACCACTTTGTATCAACGTGCATATTATTATGACATTGCACTGGCACGCGATGTCACGCGGGAGGTGGATTTTATTTTCACGGTGTATGAACACTATGTACATGCGCCCCTGAAGAGCCTGATTGATATTGCCTGTGGCCCCGCATACCACGCAATTGGCGCTGCTCAACGTGGCGCGGCAGTTATCGGGTTAGATTTGATGCCGGAGATGGTGGCGTTTGCCCGCGACAAAGCCACTGAGGCCGATGTTGAAATCGTATTTCTGGCAGAAGATATGCGTCACTACAAGCTCGAAACACCGGTCAACATGGCAATCAGTATGTTTGATGGATTGGATGGTGTAACGTATAACGAAGACCTCATCCAGCATCTGCGTTGTGTGGCGGAAAATCTGACTCCCGGCGGTCTCTATTTGATGGAACACACCCATCCACGCGATTGTGGTATGTATAATTATGATCAATTTAGCTGGCATGGCGAACGCGATGGCATTCACGTTGATCTATTGTGGGTGACCGATAAGCCGACCTATGATGTCGTAAACAATGTCGCCTACATCAAATCGGAATTGCATATCCGCGAGAACGGACACAATGAAGTTATTGCCGATACCGCCGCCGAACGCATCTTCACCCCGCAAGATATTCAATTGTTAGCGGCATTATCCGGTAAGTTTGATGTTGTGGGCTGGTATGGCGATTTTGACCTGAATCAGCCTCTGGATGATTCTCCAAAGTCCCGACGCGCGATTTCAGTCCTCCAACGCCGTGACTAATTTCATATTCTGGTAAATTTAGACCCGTACATGACCTGTGCGGGTTTTTTGTTTAATAACCAAAGCGTTGCAGCGTACTATCTACTGAATACACATAACCACCACCAAACAATTGCACATGAACCAGCAGAGGATACAGATTATAGATATGGCGACGTGTTTGCATGAATCCCGGCTGGATTGGATTAAGGCTATGATAATGAGCAAAAAATGCCTCGCCAAAGGTTGAAAATAACGTGATGAACGCCAGTTCAATTTCCGGGTGGGCATAGTAAACAGCCGGGTCGATGAAGCCAGTGATTTTGCCATGCGCTGCTAAAACGTTCGTTGTCCAGACATCGCCATGAATCAGTGATGGATAATCCGGTTCATCGAGCCAGCGGGCGAGGTCAGATGCAAATTTTTCGATGCGACTCCATAGCTTCTGTGGAAGCTGCCCCGACTCTGCTGCAACTCGTCCCATGTAAAGCAGCCGATGATCCCGAAAAAAATCAATCCAGGAAGCGGTGGGCGAATTGGGTTGGTGCAGCGAACCAATCAGCGTATCCCGTTCCAGACCGAAGTGTTCGCCGCGAATAGTGTGCAAGATGGCTAGCAGTTCTGCCGCGTGCCGCTGTGTCCGTGTGTCAAAGTGATGTCCACCGTCGATATAAGTCATAACGAGCAATTCAGGCGCAGTATGCAGCACTTCGGGCACGGGCAGGGGGCTGTGTTCACGTAAATAACGCAGCATATAACCTTCAATATCAAGCGCAGCTTTGCTCCCCCTGGCTTGTTTGACCACCAATTTTGTCTTATCGACAAGTTCTGCTAGATAGACCTCGCCAATCATGCCGCCGTGTAACGGACGAATTGACTCCGGTCTTGTGCCGATTATCGCTTTGAGTTGTGCAGATAGGTCAGTGGTCATGAGCAGTCCTTTGTCAACGTTTGATTGTATCGTAGGGGACACGCTTAGACACTTCAACGGACACATCACGCCCTAACACAATCTGTTGGGCGACCTGAAGCGCCTTGCAAGCAGGGTATTT
>CAZTLI010000106.1:0-13513 GCA_964614375.1 uncultured Anaerolineaceae bacterium | reverse complement strand
TGGCGATGTCTTTCAATACGGTTGTTTTACCCGCTTTTGGCGGCGACACAATCAACCCACGCTGTCCGCGACCAATTGGCGCAATTAAATTGAGCAGTCTGGTCGAAAGGATGCGGGGATTGGTTTCGAGATTAAAGCGTTCTTCCGGGAAAATGGGGGTGAGGGTTTCAAAGCGCGGGCGGTGTTTGACATCTTCGGGGTTGAGGCCGTTGACCGCATCCACCCGCAGCAGCCCGTAGTATTTTTCCGAGTCTTTCGGCGGGCGCACCTGCCCGATGACCATATCGCCCGTCCGCAAGTTGAAACGGCGAATCTGGGTCTGGCTGACATAAATGTCGTTGGGGCCGGGTAGATAACCTTCGGCACGCAAAAAGCCAATGCCATCATCCACGATGTCCAGTACACCGCCACGCAGGGTATGCCCGCGCCGTTCGGCCTCGCTGCGGAGCAGTCCGACAATTAAATCTTGTTTTTTCAGGCGGCTGTAACGCGCGACGCCGTGATCTTTGGCAAGTGAACGTAATTCGTCAAGCGTTTTTGTTTCGAGTTGTGCTATGTCCATAATTCATCGGCGGTGAATAACGTTGCCCGGAGTCCCGCCGCTCCTTTCAATGTTTGGTCGATACACGGCACGCAATGGTGCCAGAGGTGGTGGTTAAGTAAAGGTGCGCTGCGTGTGTGGCAGGCTTCTGCAAATAAATGGACTGCACGCCCATAACAGGCAATGGCGGCGGATTACCATCCAAATTGAAGTATGCAGGCAGGAAAAATCGTCGTCGGGTCATGAGTGAAGGATTATCAATGTCATGGTGTTTCGGTTCGTGTGTATTCGGTATGGTTCAACCACCCGGCAGAGGGCTGTGTCCCACATAGTGCCGTGAGTATGGTGTGCTGTGGATGTGAATTGAACATCCGACAATGCTGCATCAATGTAAGTCTGTTGTTAACCTGCTATCCCAAGCATAGTGCTGAATCAATAGGATTGTGTGGTAATCTGGTCAAATTTGTGTTGGTTGCAGGAAGAAGGGTGGTAGATACCAATCATCACCGTCAATATATCATAAGTTATCACACAGGTCAAATCAATTTTTCAACAGAAACGTTTAACTTCGTGAACTTTGTAGCACACGGTGTTCGTCCAGCAGCCAACGGCGCGCTTTTTTTGCATTTCGGGCTGTCGTTACAACAGGCAATCGCGCGACAATCCTATCTAAATGCACATCGACTTCAGCCGCAGTCGGCACACACTGATAGGCATAACCCCGCAGTTGCAAGGCCGCCGCCGCTGTCGCCCATTGCAAGCGCCGCGGCACATCGACACCGCGCAGAGTCTGTAGCGCATAGGCCGCCGCGAACACATCGCCCGCGCCCGTCGTATTGACGAGATGTGCTTCTGGCGCTGCGCCGACTTGCCACAGCCTATCCCGCGTCAAACGCCATGCCCCGCGTCCGTTGCGGGTGATGATGACCTCCAGCGCCGGATTGATTGCAAACAGCCGGTTGAAGGCAGCGTCAAAATCGCCTATATCGAGATTCAACACTTCGCCGCTGTTCATGAACACCAGCGTCAGATACGGCAGAATCTGTGCCAGCACATCAAATCGTCCGGCGTATTCGTTTTGTGTCGATAGATAAACGCGCTGACCGTTGTAGGCCGCGCGTTTTGCCGCTGCCTGGTGCAGTGCAGCCGGTGCAGACCCCAACCAGATGCCAGCCGCCGTCCAAAAATCCGCCGGGAGGTGGTCGGCGCGAAAGGCGCTGCCGCCGCCTTCTTCATAATCAACATGCGTCACATCGCCCGCTTCATCATAGCGCAGATACAGATGCGCGGACTTTCCTGCCTGTGGACACAACACCACCCGCGCGCCCGCATCCCGCAGCGGCGACAGCATCTCCGCCGAAAAATCGTCACCATGCGCCCCGGCATACAGCACAGCCGCGCCCAGTGACGCCAGCCCCATCGCCACGTAAAAGCCGCAGCTCCCGACGGTGATTTGTTCGGTGTCGTCATGCAGTGTGATATGGTCCAGCGACAGGACGCTGGTTACGGCGAAGGTGTCGGTCATGGTTAGCGTTTCAGCGATTAGCGGTCAGCGGCCTAATAGTGAATGGTCACGATGTTGGGTTCGAGCAGGGTGCGATAGGACTTGTGCTGCGCGCCCAGACAGGTATCCGCCAGGGGGCAGCGTCCGGGACAGGTATAGTTGAAGGCGGGCTGCACGGTGCAATCGGTGAAATCACAGGACGAACAGCGCGGCGGACGTTTATAATGGCAGCAGCTTCGTCCCACCAACCAGAATATCTCATCGACAAGATAGACCGACATGCCCGATTCACGCACCAGCGCGCGGTATGCGTCCATAATCACCAGCCGCAGGGCGTGTTCATCGGCTTCGGTGACAGGTTCGCCTTCACGCAGCCGTTTTGCCAATTTTTTGTCGCGAATCGTGACTGTGCCGTTCCGCAGCGCCAGCCGGATGACGTGATAATCCACCGGAATTTGCACATTTTCCGGGTCTTGTGGCTGCCACAGCTTGAGCACATCCAGCGCCTTGAGGAAGACGAACGCCTTCTTGAAGAGCGGGTCGCTATAGCCTTTGAATGTCCGCAACAGCACATCCAGCAGCCCCTCGTCGTCATCACGCAGGCGGGGATGCGCCGCCAGTAAATGGCTCACTTTGCCGTTCCAATGAGTTTTGAGCGTCAGCGCCGCATCACGCAGCAGGGCAATGCGTTCGTCCATACGCGGCAAGTCGGGCATAATCGGATTGTGATCCAGCGAAAAGGCCGCGTAATAGTCTTCTTCGCTCATCGACACCAGGCCGTCCGCCGTCCAGAAATCGGGATTGGCCTCGCCCGCCTGACGCGCCAGATAGAAAAAGACATCCGTGCCTTTGATATAGGTATTGTCCGGCAGCACCGCTTCCATGCCTTTGAAGTCGAACAGCAGCATGGACGTATAAAACAGATAGTCCATCGTCGCATCGGCCTCGTAATTCGCCGGAATCGCGTTGTTGATGGTTTCGTAATTCGGACGCTGCCAGTTGAGCCGTCGTATCTGCCCTGCCATACGCTCGATTTGTTCGGTATTGAGGGTGAAGCGTGAATCCACTGTGGTTATATCCTCAACCTATTTTCGTGTTTCCCCTTAGCTTCATCATAAACCATTCATAACACACTGTTACAGCCCGAAAGCGCCATCTGTAGCAAACCTGATGATTAGCGGGTCAGCGGTCAGCAATTCAGCCAACCGCAACAGAATGAAACGCCCTTTTCCCCTTTGCGAACCTTTGCCCCTTTCATCGTTTGCATTTAACCGTTTTTAATTCCCTATTGTGACCTGCGCCAACAGATACAAATTATCGCGTGTGGAATCGCCGTGTACGGGCAGGCGTTCGGTGACGTTTTGCGGATTATACCAGCCGACATACAGCCAATAGTCACCCGGCGGCATATCGGGCGGAAGCGCCAGCGTGCGATTGTCCGGGAAGGCGGGCGCGGGACGCCATGCTGAGGTCGGATAACCGGGCGGCATTCCATCCGCTGTCGCATACACCTGCCCCGCGTCGAAGTCGATGAGTCCCACCGCCACTGTCCAATCCGCAGCCAACGGGGACACGTCATCCCACAGCAATTGTAAATTGAGCGACTCGCCGGGCGTGGCAGTCGGGGCGGACAGTGTATAGCCCACCAGTCGCAGCGCGCCGCCAAAGACGACGTTGGTCACAACAGCAGGCGCTGGCGCAGTATAGGTGTGGTCAATGAGGGTGATGGGGATAGGCGCGATGAACGTACCTGTTTGTGTTATGCCGTCTGATCCAACCCAATCCACAACTCGCCAATTGCCACCAGCGGTCTGTGCTGACCAGTTCAAGCCGATATTCAGGCGCAGAGGTCGCGTTGGCATCTCCAGTTCATCTATTGTGAATGCAATAGGTGCGGCATAACGTGTGTCATCCTCCAGTTGCGAGGTGAAGGTCATGCCGGGATACACATCTGCCCCGCCATAGACCTGCCCCGATTGTGGTTCAATCGCCACGACCGACAGGCGCATATCATCTGGCGTCATGCCGCTAAAATAGACCATGACCTGAACCGTATCGCCCGGTGAAACCGTGTCATGCGTGATAACGAGACCCTCGATGAGGAGGCCGTTCGACTCCATTGACAGGATTCGGGCATCGTCCGGCGGACTATCGACCACCTGCAAGGGCGCGAAGGCGCGCGGCAGCAGCAGCAGCGGAGTCATCACCGCCACCAGCAGCAGTGGCCCTATCGCGATCACCGCTAAACGACGATGCAGCGTCAGCAATCCGCCAGCGACCAATGGCGCAAAGGCCGCCAGCGCCGGGAACAGGATTCGCCCCTGTGACACATTCACGCGCCGGGTAGTGACTATCAACGCGGCGACCAGCAGCAGCACCACCAGCGCGAGCAGCGCAATTGACGGGCGGGAGTCGGGCTTTGTCCGCCACCGACGGATGAGTCCAATCAGGCTGACGCCGCAAACAATACCCATCAGCGGATACAACCAGTCGGGGCCACGCACCGTCAACTGTCCGAGCACCATCCAGAACGAGTCCCACACACCTTTGGCTTCAAACAGGATAAAATCGAGGTCTGTTGGGACGGGGCCTCGTCCCCAGATGCGGTCGGTCGCCGCCAGCGCCAGCGGGTCGCCATACAATGTCCAATTCCGCAGATACCACCAGCCCGCGACCAGTGCGGCGATTGCCAAAGACAGCCCAATCGTGACAAATACCGAACGCCCGTTCAACCACCCGCGCCATGCAGCGAACAACAGCCCTGCATAGACCACACCAAATAACGATAGTCCCGTGAGTTTACTCAACGCCGCCGCGCCAAGAACGAGTCCGAGCACGATTGCGCCCCGAATCGTCAGCGTCCGAGATGTCCACGTCCAGACCAGCCAGAATAGTCCCGCGCTGTAGAAAAAGGTCACGGCGTTGTCATTGTTGACACTGGCACTGATGCTGATAAAGCTCGGAATCGCGGCGGTCAGCAGCATCGCCACTAAGCCCACACGCCGCCCGAAGGCCAGCCGTCCCACGCCATACACCAGCCACAGCGTGCCCGTCGCTAAGGTCAGACTGAACAATCGCAACATGACAACTGCCACAGCCGTATCCCCATCTGATACCTGCCAATTGTGCAGGTAAAAATTGGCGTTATGCGGGCGCACCGTGCCAATCGACGACAGGGGGTTGATGTGCAGATAGGCGTCAATGTCTGTCCGTCGTGTTGGGCTGATGAGCAGCGCGCCGACCAAATAATACAGCGGCGGATGATGGCGCTGGGTCGATTGACTGTCGAAAATAGCCTGACGGTCATCCAGCAATGAGGGCAGTTCGCCCGTTTCCAGCAGATTGTGAACATACAGAACGTGTGCGCCCTCGTCGGGCGCTTCAAAGACCGGGGTCGCGGCAGCATAGAACAAGGCCAGCACGACAAATCCGGCGCAAATCACCAGCGCAATCGGGTCGATACGCCGCCGCATCACGCGCATCTGCACCTAACCATCTAACCCACAGCCGGGAATGGCGCGCATTTCAGCGGCAATTGTCCGCGCCGCTAAATCGTGTCCGGCTTGATTCCAGTGTGTGTCATATTGATAGTAGAGCAGTTCGCCGCTGGCGACGGCCTCCGTAAAGGCAGGCACAAGGTCGATGAAGTGCCAACCCTGTTCCGCTGCCATGTGCGCCATTGCGTCACGCTGGTCGTTGAATTGGCGTATGAAATCCGGCTCATCTGCTTCGGAAACGGTATACGGTTCGAGGTCGAGATTGCCGTTTTCCTGTACCGCCGGACGCTGGGCATTCTGGCGCATGTACTGGCGCACCCCATCGTGGATATAGCGATAATAGAGTTGGCCTTTGGTGGGGATGAAGACCAGGGCGCGGCACGTTTCGTCGCTGACTGTCGCGCTAACGGTATCCAGCGACCGGGCAATCGAACGATAGGAATTGTTGTTCGTGAAGCCGGTTTCCGGCGCGATTTGCCACCAGATGTAAGCATCCAGAATCGCCATTTCATAAAAATTGCCGCCGATAATCACCGGCATCGGGAAATCATACTGTGCGTCGGGGTTCAGCGGGGCGTCATTATCACGATTGCGACTGGGGTCGGCTAAAAATGGAATCAGATAGACCGGGCTGCGTTCGTCTATGAGCTGGTCGTCGGGTATGTTGGCCTGTGCGAAATCATTGCCGGAAAAATGGGCATAAATCACCCATGCAGGCGGCTCGGCGTCCGGGTCTGCTACTTCTTGCGCGGTTATTGCAATCTCGCGCGGGCCATAGGCGCGATAGCCATAATTCCGCACAGGGACACCCAGTGTTGTCGCCAGCAAATCAGGCCAGGGCATCCCGACATTGGGGCCTTCGGTGAACGAATCGCCAAATACGATTATTGGATAGTGGTCGGCCTGCATCGCTGGCACACGAAAGCCGTCATCATCCCATGCAATCGTATAGGCGGCGATAATGGCGTTGTCTTCGACGGGTCGAATCCGTCCCGGCATCCACGCGAACAAATCGCCATCATTATAGCGGAATTCGACATCAATCGTCGTCCCGGCAGCAGTGCGCGCGATGGGGTCATTCGCGCCGACGAGACCGGGAAACAACGTCAGCACCACCGCCACCATCACAAATGCGAACGCCACACCGCCCACGATGAGCAGGGTCTTTTGCCACAGCGGAGTCGGGGTCGATGGAGCGTGTTCGGGTGCGGATTCGGTCATGATTGCTGTCGATTTCCAGTGGAATGAGTCACCTGCCGACTATAGCACGGTAGTTATAACGCGCTGTAGGGTCAATCTGCTAGGTTGTGCCGAATGAGAGTCCGAGCGTGTTCAACCAGCGGCGATAGGCAATGGCTGTTTTATCCGAACGCAGATGCAGTTCGGCCTGTAAATCCAGTGGCAAACGTTCGGGACGCTGCGATTCGACGATGGGCACATCCTGCAATGCGATGGTGTCCTGAAAGGCGCGCAATTCATCTTCAGGCGCATCACTGCTGGCGTCGATTTCCATCCACATCCATGCCAGACTCTCCAATTCGCTGACAGGCGTCACCATCAACAAAATCGCGAAACCCGCTTCTGCCATATCTTTACTCAGATAGGCAATCAGGGGGCGATAGACGCGGTAGGTATAGGTCACGTCTCTGCCGATGCCGCTGCCATCCGGGTCGGGCTGCCAGACTGTGATGCCGCTGGCGGTGATTCCGGCGTCGTCCGTCACCACGTCATAATCGGCAATCTCAGGCCGTTCGCGCACGCCGAGGATATGCTCATGCACGAATGGGAAATGGCCGACATCGAGGAAATTCTCGACGACGCGCGTCCCCGCCGCTTGAAAGCGATAGGGGCCACACAACACGTTGCGAAACTGCGCGTCATCATATTCCGGGAAAGCCGGAATAGCGTGCTGTGGCTGACCGGGACACACCCATATCAAATCGTATTTCGTCTGCACATGATAGGTCTGGACGCGGGCTTTGGGTGAGGGTTGCTGGTCGGGATGGGCGGGCATTGCCACACACTGCCCGTTCACATCATACGTCCAACCATGATAAGGGCACATCAAACAATCGCCCTGAATCTCGCCCAACGACAGGCGCGTCCCCCGATGCAGGCATAAATCTTGCCACGCCATCAGACGCGCACCCGTCCGCCAGATGACGATAGGCTCATCCAACAGGCGCGCGGTGATGATGCCCGTCGCGCCTAAGGCCGAAAGGGGCGCGACCACATGCCAATCGTTGACGAGTACCGGGTCGTGTATCATGTTGAACAGCCAGGTCTTTATATCCTGAACCACTGCCCGCAAAGCATACCGAAAAGCGGGTGGCTTTGCGAGTGTGCGATAGGGTGAACCGCGCCCGCAAATCTTAACTTGAAACCCCCTATCGTCTCATTTAGACTGGTAACAGGCTCATGACGCACCGCATGGGTGTGCGTTGATGCTTTTACCGGATATAGGAACAGCATGTCAGCAAGCGCGCCAAAAACAATCGTCGTCGTCCCCACCTATAACGAAGCCGAAAATCTGCCCCTGTTGGCGGAAGCATTGTTCAATTTAGCGGTGGACAATTTGCATTTGCTGGTGGTCGATGACAATTCGCCCGATGGCACAGGCAAAATGGCGGAAGACCTGTCGCCGCGGTATGACAACCGCATCGATGTGCTGCATCGGACGGAAAAAGCGGGTCTCGGCCCGGCCTACATCGCGGGATTTGCCGAAGCGCTCCAACGCGGCGCGGACTATATCATCCAGATGGATGCTGACTTTTCTCATCAACCCCATTATATCCCCGAGATGCTGGCACTCGCGCCCACCCATGATTTTGTCATCGGGTCGCGCTATGTGCCCGGCGGCAGTGTCGATGAATCGTGGAGCTTCCTGCGAAAATTGCTCAGTTGGTGGGCGAACCGTTTGTATGTGCCGACAATATTGCAGATTCCCATCCGCGATGCCACAGGCGGTTATCGTCTCTGGAAACGCGCTACGCTCGTCGGCATGGATACGACGCGGCGTGTGCGGTCTAGTGGCTATGTGTTTCAGGTCGAAATGGCCTATATCGCCTGCAAATTGGGCTATAAACATGCCGAAGTCGCTATCCACTTCCCGGATCGGCAGCGCGGCACATCGAAAATGGACTCCAAAATCGCGCTGGAAGCCTCGCTGCGTGTCTGGCAGATTATGGCGCGCCATCGTCACCTCTCCACTGCCATGCGCCACGCCGAAGACCTCATCCCGACGTGAATTTGATTGCATCAATCATTCAAATGATTTTCGTGCGGAAACGAGATATTCGTAGAGTTCTTTCTTAGAATTGCGTTTACGAAGCGTCTTGATTTGCACATCCATGAAACCAGACTGTGCCATCAATTCAGCATAGATTTGCTCAGCAGGCACAAGCGTATCATAGAACTTCGAGTTGCCGATGATATAGAAAACGCGACCACCCGGCACAACGTTGTCCTGTAGATTGTTAAAGTGTGCGGCGATGTCTACAAAATATTTGTGAACGTATCGACTCAAGACAGCGCTGTGCTGACGAATGGCGTTCACGATTTGCGATAGCTGGGGTATATCCCCATAGTCATCAGAGTGCCAATCGTTCAAGCGGCTGGTCGCAATGCCCCACGTCCCGCCAATAGCTGTCCAATCCAGTTCGCCCGCAGCGCGCGCCTGTTGCAGATACCCCAACCAGTACATATAGGGACGGAGTTCACGAATATAACTCATGCGATTGCAATAGGGTGGCGACGTAATCACAGCGTCGTATGGTGCGTGAGTGGGCAGCGGATGACGCGAATCATGAAGTATCGCCTGCACTTGACCTTTAATGGGTGGGCTAGCTGTGGCGGTGATTGTGTGGACTTCATCGGTGAACGATTGATAGATTTCGTCGGTAGCATCAAACAGCGTCATCTGAATTGCAGAGTCCGCTTTAAATGACATCGACTGATGATTAAATGCGGCATTTGACCAGTGAATAATCAGTCGGCAGAAGGCGATAAGCAACAAATCTCTTTCGGGGCAATCCGTGGGGCAGTGGGTATTCAATGCGCTGAAGATTTTGCTCAAGACATCTAAATGTTCCCGTGACCACCAGCGATGGATATTGCTGATTGGCGGCATCCACAGATTATCATTCTCAGATAGTGTTCGTGTTGTAGCAACGATGTGATTTGCCGCTGATTCAACGGACTCTAACTGCTGTTGTGTATAGTTCGCACATTTGACATTGGCTAACCAGATTAAAAACGGATTGATGTCCCACAGGTCACACTGTAAGCCACGCTGTGCCGCGACCAATCCGGTTGTGCCTGTGCCGGAGAAGGGGTCAAGAATATACTCAATCTCAGGATGACTATCGAGAATTTGCTGCACCACCTTCACCGAATATGCCGGAGTCAGACGCACCCAGCCGTGTCGTCCCCGTTTGAGATTATCCTTGAAGGTTAAGTCCGCACGCTGCTTAGTCATCGTCTGCTTTCAATAGACTTTCCATCACCGATTGTGTAAACGACTTGAGTTGACCTGCATTTCTTTGAAAAAATGCCGCTAAATCATAGCCAATAACGTTGCGAGCGAAAGCATAGGTCGAAAACGTATCATCCCCCTGCATCGTCCCCCTCAGCACAAGCCACTTGCCACGTTCATATCTGTCCACTATATCATTATCAATCTGTGTAGACAAAACCACGAGCACAGGCAAATAACCCTGTGTATAGGCTTCTGCGGCATTTGCCATGTCTGCATTTTGACGTTTGGAATCTTTGCTTTTGTAGCCTTGCCGCACTTCCATGACGAGACCGCGCATTGCTCCAGCAACAGTTTTTTCTAAACCAAGTTGAGCGGCAGCCTTTTGCATCCATTGAACGACGACTTGACGCTGTTGATGATTTGTGATGTGATCGGGTTCTATGCGCGCATCCAGCGTAAGGGTACGGCTTCGGCCTGAATTCAATGTGATGTCATAAGACCAGTTGACTTGTTCGGATGTCAAACCAAGATGATCTTGAAGCAGTTGTCGAAACAGTTCTTCACCACCGATGCCAATTTGACGATAGACCGATGTAATGCCTCCAGCGGCTTTGTGTGCCGCATACATCAGCGGATTATCCAGCCCAAACCATGTATAGAATGGGTCAGCACCGTAAAGGCTCTGAAATTCATCCAGCGAGATGCCCTGTCCGCCCTGACCAAATTTGGGTTTATAGGCTCTACAAACGGCAATCCGCTCAAGCAGAATCTGCAAATATCGGGAGTCGAATGGGGTATCTGTCAACGTCTATTCACCCAGCACCAGACCTGCGACGCGGCGACCCATCTCGACGGAGTAGTTTGTGCCTCTGTCCCAGGGATAGACCTGTGACATACTCGCCCAGAACAGGCCGGGAAGCGGCGTTTGCAGCGGCGGAATCTGCTCGCTGTGATTGAGTCCGGGTACGGGCTGGGCATAAGGGGCGCGCCAGACCCACGTTTTGCGTATCCAATCGCGCTGAAAATCGGGATTGACCTTCTGCAACGCGGGTAGGAAGCGTTCGACCAGCGCCTCATCGTCCATCGTGAAATATGCGTGGTCGGGCGGGACATAATCGCCACAGTAGATAATGTGGTCGCCGCCATAATGTTCACGCGGGAGAAAATTGGTATGTTCGACCAGCGCCAGAAACGGAAATTCACTTTGGGACTTGTCGGCAGTGGTTGCGGGGAGATTCAGCCAATAGGTATCGTCGTGCATCAGGCGATGTTTGAGCGCCAGCACCACACACAACCCGCCGATGCTCTTGAGGTCTGCCATCTGCTTGCCGTAGTCCGTGTCTGCCAGCCCATCCGTCAGTTTGAGCATCATTTTGGGCGACAGCGTGCTAATCACATGGTCGAAGACGCGGGTTTCGCCGTTAATGGTCAATGTCGGCTTGCCATCCTGCTGACCGATGCCTTCGACAGGGGTGTTCAGACAGATAGTCGCGCCCTTAGCTTCAATCGCCTCTGCCAGTGTATCCAGAAACGCCTGAAAGCCACCCGCGAATGTGCCTAATTTGAGGCTGCGTTTGACGACCCGCGCCCACATCCACGCCATGCTCACCTTGTCATAGTCTTCGGCGAATTTGCCGATGAGCAGCGGACGAAAAAATTTGCCATAGGCTTCTTCGCCCATATACTTCCGCATCCACGCATCAGCCGTGACTTTTTCCAGCGGTTTCCAGAACGGCGTCAATTTGATATACGCGCCCGCCAGCGCAAAACGCAGCTTTGCCAGGGGCGACAGCGGCAGCAGCAGCGCCGACGGCGAAATTTCTGAACGATAGGCCTTGCCATTGATCCAGTAGCTGGTTTTGGGACGCGGGAAAATGACCTTATCGCTGTGCCCGATTTCGTCGATGAGATTGAGGATGTCTTTATCGGTGGTGAACCAGTGATGATAGAACTTTTCCAGCGTCCAATCCCACGAGTCATCGCGGAAGCCCGCCGCCAATCCGCCAACGGTGGCCTCTGCTTCATACAGCGTGACCGTGTGTCCGGCGCGCGCCAGATCCCATGCCGCAGCCATCCCGGTTGCGCCCGCGCCAATAATGCCGATTGTGTACGTCTGTGTCATGAGGCGTGTGAGTCCTTTTGGATTTCGGTTTCAGTCATTCATTTTGTTGGAAGAGGTGTCGCAGCGATGTCACCCTAATCGGAAAGCAGCGCCGGTTTGCGCGAGAGCCAGTCCGTTGACTGTTGATAGGCATGACCGACACGCAAGACCGTTTCCTCATCAAATGCCGCGCCGAGAATCTGCAAGCCAATTGGCAGGCCATTGCTGTCATAGCCACAGGGCACGCTCAATCCCGGCACACCCGCCAGACTGCCCGACAGCGTGAACACATCCATCAGATACATTTGCAGCGGGTCGTCGCTATTTTCGCCCATCTTGAAGGCCGTATTGGGCGTAACCGGGGCGGCAATCACATCGACCTGTTTAAAGGCGTGGTCAAAATCCTGTTTGATGAGCGTGCGGACGGCCTGTGCTTTGCCATAGTAGGCGTCATAATAGCCGGCTGACAGTGCATACGTGCCAATCATGATGCGGCGTTTGACCTCTGCGCCGAAGCCTTCGCCGCGGGTGGCTTTATAGGTTTCGATGACATCGCCTTTTTCCACGCGCGTGCCAAAGCGAATGCCGTCATAACGGGCGAGATTGGCGCTGGCCTCTGCGGGCGCGATGATATAGTACGTGGGCAGACTGTAGTCGGTATGGGGCAGACTGATGTCGATGATTTCTGCGCCGAGCGATTGCAGATGGCGAATCGCGGTGCGGACGGCCTTTTCGACATCGGCATCCATTCCGTCGATAAAATACTCTTTCGGAATGCCGATCTTTAACCCTTTGATGTCGCCGCGCAAGGCCGCGCGATAGTTCGGGACGGCTAAATCCATGCACGTCGCATCCATCGGATCGTGCCCGGCGATCACACTCAATATCAGCGCCGCATCTTCTACCGTGCGCGTCATGGGGCCGGTCTGGTCGAGTGATGACCCGAAGGCAATCAATCCATAGCGCGAGACTCGTCCATAGCTGGGTTTGAGCGCGGTGATACCACAATACGACCCCGGCTGCCGGATGCTGCCACCCGTATCGCTGCCGAGCGCGCCCGCTGCCATTTGTGCGCTGACTGCTGCTGCACTGCCGCCACTGCTGCCACCGGGCACACGTTCTAAATCCCAGGGATTGTGCGTGTTGAAAAAGGCCGAATTTTCGGTGGATGACCCCATGGCAAACTCGTCCATATTGGTCTTGCCCAGCATGACCATGCCCGCATCATAGAGCCGCTGGACGGCTGTCCCATTGAACAACGGCACATAGCCTTTGAGGATTTTCGAGGCGCAGGTGGTTTCGATGCCTCTGGTCGAAAGGACATCTTTTAACGCCAGCGGAATCCCCAGCAGCGGCTTATCCTCGCCATTGGCACGGGCTTTATCGGCGGCGG
>CAZTLI010000105.1:0-13645 GCA_964614375.1 uncultured Anaerolineaceae bacterium | reverse complement strand
TTGTGATTGAAGAAGCGCATAAATTCCTCGAACCACAGGTCGCGCGGCAGACGACGTTCGGGGTCATCGCTCGCGAAATGCGAAAATACAATGTCACGCTGCTGGTGGTTGACCAGCGTCCCAGTGCTATTGACGAGGAAGTCATGAGCCAGATTGGGACGCGCGTCACGGCACTGCTGGATAACGAACGCGACATCAATGCGGTGCTTAATGGGGTCAGTGGTGCGGGTGGATTGCGTGAAGTGCTGGCGCGCCTGGAGACCAGGCAGCAGGCGATCATCATGGGGCACGCCGTCCCGATGCCTGTCGTTATCAAACCACGCGACTATGACGAAGATTTCTATAAAGCGATGCGTGGAGAACCTGTGAAAACAAAGAATGTCCGCGATTCACTGGGGGGCGGGGGTCGCCGCCGCGTATAGCGATTCCGTCCGCATTATTTCATAGCGTATTTCTCTATTTTCAGTCACAATACTGGCATCATTTACTCGCTTTAGATGGGAGCAGCCTCTATGATTCGTAGAGTGCGTTTATTGCTTATCCTGATTGCTGTATTCATGCTTATCTCTCCGTTTCAGCTCATCGCGCAGGATGAAATTGGTGACAATGCCGAAATCTTATGGGACGTGTGGGGCGTACCCCATATTTACGCGCCGGATAACGAAAGCCTGTTTTATGCCTTCGGCTGGGCGTATATGCAGGCGCATGGCGATTTGCTGCTGAAACTGTTTGGTGAGGCGCGGGGACGGGCTGCGGAATATTGGGGTGAGGACTATCTCGACAGCGACATTCTCGTTCATACCGTCGATATTCCGGGACAGGCGCGCGCCTCTTATGCGGCACAGACGGATGAATTCCGCAGTTATCTTGACGCATTCGCGGCTGGATTAACCGCCTACGCCACAGCCAATCCCGACCTCATTGGCGATCAGTGGGAAATCGTGCTGCCTGTGACGGGCGAGGATATTCTGGCGAATGGCATTCGCTCACTGCGCTATGTATTTTTGGCGCGGGCAGGTTTGCAGGTGGCAGGATTATGGGCTGACCCCGTGCTGATTGGCGGGTCGAATGCGTGGGCGGTTGGGCCGTCGCGTTCCGCCAGTGGTAATGCCATGCTGGTGATTAACCCGCATCAACCCTGGTTTGATATTGGACTGTGGTTTGAAGCCCATCTGATTTCTCCCGATGTCAATATCTATGGCGCGTCACTGATGGGCAGCCCGGTCATTAACGTCGGGTTTAATCAAAATCTCGGTTGGGCCCATACCGTCAATACCCACGATGGCTGGGATTTATATAACCTCACACTCACGGAAGATGGCACAGGTTATCTCTTTGATGGTGAGGAACGCACATTTGAAACCAGCGAAGTCACTATTCAAGTGCTTCAGGCGGACGGTGAACTCGAAGCCGTACCGCTAACTGTCCGTCGTTCAGTGCATGGCCCGGTGGTGGCGCTGGACGATGAGGGTACGGCGCTGGCGCTGCGGGTGGTTGGCGATGAGGCCTATGGCGCGGCACAGCAGTGGTGGGATATGGGACGCGCCAGCAATCTGGATGAATTTCAGGATGTGATGGCACGCTTGCAAATCCCCATGTTCACGGTCATGTATGCAGATCGTGCCGGGAATATTATGCACCTGTTTAACGAAATTGTTCCGGTGCGTGAAGAGGGCGATTGGGAATTCTGGAACGGCGTCCTGCTGACCAATCCCGATGATGAATACAGCATCATTCCCGGCGATACATCGCGTTATCTATGGACGGAATTCCATCCCTATGAAGACCTGCCGCGCGTGATTAATCCAGACAGTGGCTGGCTGCAAAATGCCAATGAACCACCCTGGACGACGACCTTCCCGCTGGCAATCTATTATGAAGATTATCCAGCGTATATGGCGCCGCCGCCGTTTATGTGGCCTCGTCCACAGCGCTCGGCGCGTATGCTATATGAAGACGACTCTATTACGTTCGATGAATTGTTAGCATACAAACACTCAACCTTCGTCGAACTCACGGTGCAATTGTTGGATGAATTGATTGCCGCCGCTTATGAATTTGGCGATGAATTGACCGTTCGCGCTGCCGATATACTCGCAGCTTGGGACAGGCAGACCAATGCAGATAGCGTCGGGGCGGCGTTGTTCACGTTGTGGTTTGTGAATTATGTTGCGCCGATTGGTGTGGATGTGTTTGCGGTGCAGTGGGACATTGATGACCCGTTTAATACGCCGTATGGTCTATCTGACCCGCAAGGCGCAGTTGAAGGCTTAACGATGTCTGCTCGTCAGCTTGAATTGACCCGTCCGTTAGGTGGTGGCATTGATGTGCCTTATGGCGATGCGTTCCGCTTGCGTGTCGGCGACTATGATTTACCCGCCAATGGCGGCTTCGGGCAAATCGGCATTTTCCGGGTTTTGACATTTACACAAGACAGTGATTTACGTTTTCGGCCTGTTCATGGGGATTCGTTTGTCGCGGTGATCGAATTCTCGGACCCGGTTTATGCAGAGGTGTTGTTGAGTTATGGCAATGCGACACAACCGGGTTCGCCACATATTGGTGATCAATTGACATTATTCGCAGAACAGGAATTGCGAACAGCCTGGTTCACTCGCGCGGAAGTCGAAGCGAATCTGGAACGTATCGAGACGATCATAATGCCGTAAACAGCTTTTGACAGTCCAAATTAAATGCCGTCTACAGATAGTGGACGGCATTAGTTTTTATGGTGAGTTTCAGGGTCAATTACCCTGTTTGTGCGTCTTGCGGTAAAAGCAGATGGAGCAGTTTTTTCAGTCCAATGCGATAATCATAACGAAAATCGACTGGCGGCACCCACAGATTGAAACGGTTGCTGTCGAAGTCGTTGTACAGAATTGGGATGACAATTTTGCCGCTGTTGAGGAAAGTTTGCCATTCCCGGCGCAGGTCATCGTCGGTATAGGTTTCTGGCGAGACAATCATCAACATCAAACCGCAGCTACGCATCGCCAAACCGACCTCGTGCCGCCAATCGCCTTCATCAGGCATATTCATAATATCGAGCCAGACTCGTATACCTGCGCGCTGGAGGTCGTCAGCCAGTTCGATGGCATAGAGTTCTGCCGAACGCCCATAGTTGATGAAAACACCCTGTGCCGCTGCCTCATAAAAATGTGATGGACGCAGCAACTCCATAAACATCTGGCGCAGGCCGGGTTCTTTGGGCGCGGTTTGCAGGGCGCGCCGCAGCGCCGCCCGTTTGCGTTCGACGGTGTTATAGGCGGCAATCTCGCGTTCGACAGACCGCACGATGTCGTATTTTGTTTTTCGAGGGGAGGAGGGTTTGTTGGATACCATGATACCCCCTATAGTTACCTGAATGATTTGGCATTGGAATATACTGTAAGTATACCATATACAAACCAAAAGTAAATGTTAAGAGGTCTTTACTCCCTTAAGGTTTTGACGATTTTGCTCGTCTGACCCGGTTGTTTTGGTGTCAATAGGCTGTTTCACCGTCGGGGCATCGTTATTGCCCGCTGTCACTGCTTCAACCTGTAGCCTGTGGTTACTCTGCAAAAAAGTCACGGGCGAGTCGAAAATATTGTTCCCGATAGGTATTGGTTGGCGAGTGACCACCGCCAACAAAGGTATGTGTTTGTGCTTGTGGATACAATGCGCGGAGTTCGGCCCGCGCGGCTGCATCAAAGGTTGCGTCGTCGTCGGCATCCAGAATGAGAATGCGTCCATCCCATTGCTCTAAATCTGTCGATGAGAATTGATACTGCTGCCCAAAGTCAATGATGGCGCGGTAGGTGCTGAGGATGTTGGCTTTATCGAGTCGATAACTGAATAATTCGTTGAAAAATGCGCGCCAGAAATCGCTTTCTTCTTCCGGCGGCTGCACAATATCATAAAATCGCTGTTTTGCTCCTTCGCGGATAACCGCTTCTGGCAAAGGATCGACCAGAGCCAATTCTTGCTGGTATTTCGCGACATCAATGCCATTGGGCGATGTGGTCGAAGAGAGCAGCAAGGCACTGACACGTTGGGGATATGCTCGCACAAAACATTGCGCGACCATGCCACCGAAAGAGTTCGCCAGGATTGCTGTTTGACCGACTCCAACGGCATCCAAAATGGCGACTAAACCCTCAACTATTTCCGCCATTGTCGGCAGAGAAGGGTAACTCGGCGCGAGGATGCGAAACGACTCATCTAACATTGGGATTGAGCGAAAGGCCGCGTCTGCCACGCGCAGGCCACCGACTAACCATAATATCGGTTGACCTTGACCGTAGTCGATATATTCCCATGAATGACCATCTACGGTGATGAAGGATGCCGGATGTGTTTGGCGGAATGTGCGTAGTTGTTCACGCCGTTCTGCTGTTGCATTGGTATAAAGTGTATCGAAGTCAGGTACAGTCATTGTGTGTCCTTGTCATGGCAAAGCCGTTCTGTCTCATTGTAACAAAAAACGCCCATAGCGGGCGTTTACACCCATCAGGTCGATGCAGCCTAATCGAGCGACCAACCGCGCAGGGCATAATAACGGGCTTTGGGTTCGGCAGTGAAGGGATGAATGCCATGCAAGCGCGTCCAGCAGAAGTGGACTGTAGTACCAAGTGCAAACATGCCCAGTATCCATAGAATTGACCACGGTCGCCCGACAGTGGTGATGAGCAGCACCGTCACACCCTGTATCATCACGACTTTCATGAGCTTGCGTGCCATCGGTGTATGACGTTCAAAGTGCCCGAATACCAGCGAACCCAACAAATGTAGCAATGCAGCAAGATAAAGATCAAACCACATGGTTATCCTCCTGTATATTGTCTGAGAGATATTCAGACTCTTGAGCAGATGAATCAATGCCTTCGGCACTGGAAGAGCGGGTATGTGGAAGTTTCATGAACAGGGTCAATGTAATTGCAGGTTGAGTGCCTCTTCAAAGTGTGACGCCAGCATGATCGCCCTCTATTTAACTAATCTAAATATAATTTTAGCCAAGTCTAATTAAGAAGTCGAGTTCAGAAATAAAACAGAACTGTACGCGACCAGTACAGTCCTGCGGATAATTACGACGATTTATGAATTAGCTGGCGATAGCTGTGACTACATGCTTTGACGCTGCGGTAGCGAGGACACGATTCATTTCGTCGAGTAAAACATGCGCGTTTTGATTAATGCGCTCGGCAGCAGCCAATTGCGATGGCGACAGTTCACCGACAACTTCTGTAGAAATCAATTCAGCATAGCCAAAGATGGGGGTGATAATATTCCGCACATCATGGTTGAGAATGCTGGCGACTTCATGCAAGGGCATAGACATCAATCGCTGCCAAACATCCTTAAATTCCATTGCATTGGCCTGAATGCGCTGAATCTGGGTTTCCTGGGTTGAATTGAGGCGGGCGTCGCGTTGCTGTAAGAGTCTGGCACAATCTTCAATGATATAGCTGGCATGGGCACAGAGCACGTCATTCATGTTCAAAAAATTTCTCCGGGCAATTGTTCGATCTAAATATAGTGTAATACAAATGTGTCATGGTGAAACATTAATTATCCAACCGTGATCGGAAATTTACGCTATTCATCATTAATTAAATGTCAATTAATGTTTCGTAACAGGCGTATGACAAATTGATAGGGCAAGTCTAATAAATGGAGGTGGAATAACGGGGGTGTGGATAGTGGGATTTTAGCCAAAGTCCAGATTCGCCAGGTCAATAAAGTGGTCAACCCATGCTGTCATGTCATCTACACGGTCAACAATCGCTTCGAGGGTCGCTTGCTGGGCCGTGGTGAGATTTCTGCCCTGCATGAGCAGCAAATCGGCATAGCCGCGCATGGGGGTTAATGGCGTTCGTAATTCATGGCAGACATTGGTGATGAACGATTCGGACATTTCGTCCCAACCTTCATAAGAGCAGATTTGCAGATAGGTTTTAGACACACGCTGAATGGTTTCGACCATACGAAGTTGATCGGTTGTCAGGACGGCGCGGTCACTGACCAGTAACGCATCACAATGTTGGATAATGGCATCAACATGATGCCGTAAGTCTTCAATCGACATTGGCTTATGTCCTGCATACCTTCGTTTGTACTTAACTATACCCCTTGCCTACACCGATGGGCAAGATAAAGCGCAAATTTGTGTGAAATTTAAGATAAATGCTGTTGCATTGCGGTATAGAGCATTTTTAAATCGTCCTGCAATAGGCGCCCATATTCAGAAATTTCGCCTAAAGTTGTCTGGCATTCGACTGGCAGTGTTCCACAGATGCCCGATTGTAACAATTCGGCATAGCCAATGACAATCGTGACAGGCGACATCGCATCGTGGCTGAGATAGTGGGCAAACGCGGCGGGTGGTAAGCTGCGTCGATCAATGAAGCCGCTGATGAATTCCTCTGCATTACGATAAATTGTCCAGAGATGTTCGATTTGCTCATCGTTTAAATAGGCTGCTTGTTCGAGCAGCGCCTGAACTGCATGGATGATGGTTGTTGCCTGTTTGATTGTCGAATCCATTCATATTTTCCAGATACATGCCGGTCACCCTTTTGATTATAGGCGAACTTTGGGATTAGCGGGCACATTGTAACAATATTGTGGCATTGCCGTAGGGCAAGCGCTGTATGGCAGTTGGAAAACAAAAGAGACGCAGCAGCGTCCCCTTTATTAGGCCGATAATGATGATGCGATGTTACAGCAGTTCCCGTAATGCGGTGTGCATCTCTTGAATGTCTTCGCGCAACATTTGACCACAGTCCCGCACTTGTTCTATCGCTTCGCGATAGTCCGACGGCAATTCACCACACATGCCAGCCAGCAGCACTTCACTATACCCAATCACGATGGTGAGTGGACTCATGGCGTCGTGATTAAGATAGCTTGCAAATTTATCGAGCGACATGGATTGATTGTGAATAAGGGAGGTGATGAATTCCACAGCGCGTCGATTGATGGTGATGATGTGCTCATACTGTTCATCGGACAACCCCTGCCGATATTCCAGCATGGCTTGTGTCAGGTCGATGACGTAGGTCGCGCATTCAACTGTACTTTCCATAGGCAGACCTTAGGCAGTGGGCCGACTATATGTCCATTTTAGCATTACAAGTCTGTAATCCCAATAGGTTGCGACAATTTTGGTACATCTTTTCATAAATTTTACATAATTTAGCCTGATGCTGCTGTGAAGGATGTCTGTTATGGGCATAGGCACGCCCATTGAACCATGCTATAACCAACCTATGCGCCTGACCACATTCCACCCACACCCTCCCTATCGCTTTGATTTGTTGTTGAATGTGCTGTCGCGTTATGCACATCCCACGCTGGATATTGCCATAGCTGGTGCGTACTGGCGTGTGGTACGCGCGGGCGCCGGGTTGATGCTGCTTAAGGTGACGGCTTCTGGCACAGCGGAAAATCCGGTTCTGGAGGTTCACCAATCCGCACACCGTGGCCTTGTCAATCCAGAAGCTGCACTCCAAAATTTGCGGCAGATACTGGCAATCGACGGCTCGCAGACCGCATTTTATGAATTTGCGCGATGTGACCCGCAATTGCGGACGATCATCCAACCGTTACTGGGGATGCCGCCGCTGCAAAGTGAGACCGTCTTTGAAGCATTGATGCAGACTATCATTGAGCAGCAAATCGCGTGGACGACTGCCCAAAGAGCGCAGCGCTGGCTAGTCGAATGGGCGGCGAATAGTGTTGAGCATGGGGGACAACCGCATTATGCGTTCCCGACACCGGCACAGATTGCCAATGCGACGATTGATGATTTGAAGCCGCTGAAAATTACACATATTCGGATTCAGCGGTTGATTGCCATTGCACAGGCGGTAGAACAGGGCGATATTGACCTGATTGGACTGGGGGATTTATCGTCTACTGAAGCCTATGATCAACTTATGGGTATCCCCGGCGTTGGACATTGGACGGCGGCAGTGACCCTGGCGCGAGCATTTGGACATTCCATGCTTGTGCCGCATAACGATGTCGCATTGCAGGCGGCGGTCAATCACTATTTTTATGGAGGTGCGGGACGTATCCCGGCGCAGCAGGTGCTGGATTCGTTTGCCCCCTATGGCGACTATGCAGGAATCGCCGCACATTACACGCTGCTGCGCTGGGTGCTGGATCAATATCCGGTTGTATGAATAGCTGCGCTAGACCACTAATTCGTCGTACAGCAATTCCTGGCTCAAATTTTCGAGCACGGTATCACTTTTTTCGAGCGTCAAGGATGCGGCAGTAATGCCCAGTCGCATGGCCTCGTCAACGGTGACTTCATTGAGAAGGCCAAAGATCGCCGCGCCGGAGAAGGCGTCACCCGCGCCTGTGGCATCAATCACATCGGTCTTGCGAGCGCGAATGTAACCACCGCCATTGCTATGAGCATAGGCTAAACCTTGCTCACCCAATGTCACGACAGCGATTTTTGCGCCTAAAGAGACCAGCTGTCGGGCGGCATCTATAGCGGAGTCGCGGTCATGGGCGGCAGCTTGTAATCCACACAGGGCCATTGTTTCGGTCGAATTCGGTACCACGAGATAAAGCTGAGAAATGTAGGGACAGAGTTTTTTTGCCAGAGATGGTGTAGTGGGATCAGCACAGACACGAACACCATAGCGCACTGCCAATTCAAAGGTCGTTTCCAGCGCCGCTTCGCTCAAGGTCGCATCAATGACAATCATTTGTGCGTCGGCAAATAGGGATTCATGTTCGAGCAGGTAATCTGAATCAATATGATTGATAATTTCAAAGTCACTTATCGCGACAACCAATTCGCCATCCGAATGGAGCAGCGCTAAGTATGTGCCGGTTCGACCACCCGTAACGGTTTCGACGTGCGAACAGTCTATTCCAGTATCTTGACAGCGTTTAAGCACCCGTTGACCGGGAACATCATCCCCGACGGCAGATAACAGAACCGTATCAATTTCCAGTCGGCTGAGATTCTCGGCGATATTGCGGGCGACACCGCCGACGGTGTTGCGTACCCGACCCAGATTGGGCGTTCCCCAGACAATTTCGCCAGCGGGACGCCCTTTGACATCCAGCCCCGACGACCCGATAACCAGGACATATCCATCTTCCATGATGCTTCCCTTTGCTTGAACACAAATACAACGAATAACCCGACGAATTCACACGGGTGTATAGCTGGACAGGGATTTAGCTTTCAATTGCTGCCAAGACATTGACGGGGATGACAGCCCGAAGCCGATGCTCGAATTCACTGAGCATGGCGGCGGTTGCCCCCCAGACTTTGTGCCCTTGAACCAGATAATAGGGAATCTCCACACGAACGCCGTTGAATGTGCGATATTCACGGTGTTTGGTATCGGCGCGGAGGAGTTGGCTGACTGGCAGGGTAAAAACCGCTGCTACTTCGTCGGGATTGGGCGAAATTTTCGGCGGATATGGGATGGTCGCGACGGTAGGAAACACTTCAAAGTGAGATGGAGGAATATAAATCTGTGTGAGTGTACCTGCAACAGTAAGGTCGTCGTCGCAGATGCCGAGTTCTTCACAGGTTTCGCGCAAGGCCGTGGCGGTATAGGACTCATCTGTGGCGTCGCGTCTGCCACCGGGAAAGCTAATCTGCCCGCTGTGACCGCGCAAGTTTTCAGTACGCAGGGTCAGGACAATGTGTATATCATCCGCATCGGGATAGACTAAGAGGAGTACACCCGCTTTGCGGGTCGGGCCGCGCGCAGGGTCAGGTAAAATCGGACGTGGTTGTGGTGCCATCTCCATCAAGGCCGACATGGGATTGAAGTCATTGAGTTGCACGGCTGCTGCAATATAGTCAAGTGTAATCATGACTCTAACCAGACACGCAGGTAATGGTCTCGACGGGGATAGATTTTACCATTCGATATTGGGGGTTCGCCATGTGATTTGGGAAACAATTGTAGACGCAGTTGGGGCACACCCGGTTTTCCCGCGTCGTGCCATGCTTGTACGCGATTGTACAACATGAGATAGGCATCGGCAGCGCCAAAACAATGGGCATAACCTTCTTCATGATAAGGCACGAATGAGGCGCTTCCGGGTGTGAACAAGGCGATACCTCGCCCTTCTATACCGTAGCATTTCTGACCATCGGTGACGGCAAACACCGCAAAAATGTAATCTGCTGGTTCGTTTAGCATCAGATAAATCTGAAAACCATACCAGAAATCGGCTGTGGTTAATTTATAGCCGAGCGAACAGTGCTCATAATCATCAGAGAGCAGGGTATGTAAACCCGCGGTATCTATCTTGTCGCTCTCATCAGCCAGGATGTAAAGATCGGTGTTGCCCACCTGTTTGCGATATTCTGGCCCGGACGCATCGCCACGCAGATAGACAAAGGCACAGGGGCGATTATCAACACTCAAATAGGTATTGTCCGCCTGGCGTACAAATGCGGTGCTGACCTGTACACCATCGAGCCAGATAGGGACAATCAGACGACCATCGGGTTTGAGTTGATGTAACCACTGCCGGGGTACGTCCCATACCCCGACTGTCGCAATAATGCGGTCATAGGCCGCGCGGGGGGCATAACCCTGTGCGCCATCAACCTGTACGACTTTTACATTGGGATAGCCCGCTTGTTGCAGATTCAAGTCCGCCTGACGACTGAGGTCAGTATCGAGTTCTAATGAGGTGATGAAACCACTATGTCCGACAATATGCTGCATCAATGCGGCGTTATACCCGGTGCCTGTGCCGATCTCGAGGGTGTTGTGCCCCGGTTTCAATTGAAGCTGTTCCAGCATCAGCGCCATCATGGTTGGTTGGCTGGATGAACTGATCGTGACACCACTCGCGCTCAGTTTAGTGGCGATAGCGCGGTCACTGTAGGCTTCTTCGGGGGGCAGGTCGGGTAAAAACAAATGGCGTGGTACAGCTCTGAATGCGCTTTCGATGGCGGCATCCGTTACCACGCCCTTCTTTTTTAGCTCGTCGGCTAATTCGTTATTGAGGGTTTCAGGTGTTTTCACAAAGATACCAGGCACGTCGTTTACGCAGCGAGACACCAGCCTCGGCACCGCTGCGGCGCGCTGTCCGCACTCGTCCGCGCTGGTCGATATGCACTTGACCGGCTTTCTGGAGGCGAGCAAACTCTTCTGGTGTTATGACCGGTGCCGGTTCACCACCCAACCGTTCAAGACGCTCATTCATCGCATCGCCATCCGGTTCGAACGTATTTGCCGGATCAGGCGTTGGCGGGTTATTGTTTGTGGGTTCGTCGTTGGTTGGTACGTTGTTCTCTTCACTCATTCGTTCATCCTCCAGCGACACACCCGGCTACACAACAGGTGTCGCTTTGATTTATTACTGTATATCCTAGCATACTTTAAGGTGCAAAGCGTGAAATTTGTATAAAAAACTTATCGGATATACCACCTCACCGAGAGCGTCTATTATCCATTATCTTCAGACGTATCTTCTTCTTGCATCTCGATGCCCATCTCAATGCCCATATTGCCCATAATATCGTCCAGTGATATCCCATCTTCGTGGGCAGATGCCAGATTTTGCGCCGCACGCATTCGTTCACCGCAGACAAGGCACCCGGTGTCGCGTTCAATATTGACCCAGATAGCGGTATGGGGGGCGTTGATCTGACCTTCAAGAATTTCTAGCGAATTGTTGGCGAGAATGATGGTATTACCGGGCATTTCTTCGTTGACGGTTGTCCCACGCAAGAGTTCATTGAGTGTGAGGTCGGCCTGAATGGTGGCGACTTTTGCGACATGAATCCATAAACCGGGTTCGGCTTCGAGGGTGCCTGTTTCGCCAATCATACCATAATCGAGTTCGCCATCGTCACCCCGACTGACGATGATGCCTTCCCGCAGTTCCTGTGCCCAACACGCATAACACGGACCATCGTAAGGCCGGATGATGACGACATCACCACCCTCACCGCGTTCATAGACTCCGGCGTAGGTCGCGGTCAAGCCGCGTTGCAGCACAATTTCGTTGATGATGTACTTGATATTTTCGTTATCGACGGCCACCACCAGCATATCGAGATTATCCAGGGCGTCAATATGGTCTTCGATACGTCCCTCATAGACCGTGACGCTGACATTGGGATTACGCAGTTTCATCAGGTCGGCAACGGCCTGTGCTTTGTTTTTGCCTACGTCGCGCATGTCGGCCACATGACGCACCACATTCCCCGGTTCAAGGGAATCATCATCAACCAGTACGAAATGACCGACGCCGCTCATCGCCAAAGCCTGCGCCACAAATCCACCGCCAGACCCTAGTCCAACGATGCCAACATGCTTTTGTGCCAGCAGTTCGAGATTATTTGTTCCGATGAGGCGTTCTACCCGCTGCCAATCCATCAATCACCATCCTCTTGATGTTCGTCGTCATCTTCGTCACTATACGCACTATAATCGTCCGTAGTTGCGACTTCAGCGATTTCATTAACTGTTGTAACTCTATCTAATTCGTCTTCAGTCAGTTCATCTTCTTTTGCCTGAACAGCGACTGCCTGTCGGGGTGGTACACGTTTGATGCCCAAATGGTCTTCAATCGCATGTACATATTGAATTAAATATTTATCAGAAGTCCATTTAAAACCCGGCGGCTCGTCTATCTTTTCTGCCCTGGGCCATAAGCGCCCAAACAGGTCATACATATCTTCGCCCGCTTGCAACCCGCTATAGGGTACAAAATAGGCTTTAGGCGCCGAGTTGGGAAAGCTGGTATCGGTCACCACGACCATAAGTTTATTCGACCCTTGACGTGCCATCATCAGGCACATTTCCATCGGCGGTTTGCCATGGGCTTGCCACAAAATCGGCGTTACGAAGAGGCCATCATCATTTAAGAGGTTGACTTCATGGTTAAAACGGTCATCTTTGCTCAGGTGCCAGGGATAGGGTGTTAAGTCGGGCAGTTCTTCAGACGCAACCACAACCGGGTTAATGGCCTGAAAACGGCCCACATCCCGGTGAATATACCACCAATCGACACGCATATTGGTGCCATCTCCTTGATCGACGGTGATATAGTTCACATGCGCGCTGGAATCTCCGGTGGTGTTCGGATGGCCTAATGTCACAATCGGCACGAGTAAATACTCCATGCCATTTTCATCATCGTCCAGCCAGCTTAAGGCCGTCATCAGGTCGCCACCGCTGGGTGTAATCATGCTGCCGGGTTGTTTATGCCAGTCACCGACATAACGCAGCGGCACGTCCCACTTGCCATCTAGCGGAATCCGTTCGTCTGGTTGGGGCTTTTCGCGGCGGATGCGCCAATTTTCTTGCAGCCACCAGATAATCTCGTCCTGAAGGTCATCGCCCTGTTGGAAGGTGTGGGTACGACGGACAGCCGTATCGTCATCGGGCGAAATCGTATCCATGACATAAATTGTGGGGACACCATCTTCAAATTCAGGAGGGACAACGAGGCCAATCATCGCCTCGCCGGTTTCATCCGCAATGAACTGTCGCGCGGCGATTGCCATTTTTTCGACAACGCGCGTCGATAGCACTAACTTTGGGACAATGCCCCTCCGAATCATAGCCATCCCCCTTATTTGCCTCATCATGAGTTCTGTATAAGACATTGTAGTTTACCTCCGGCGACGTGGCGGCAGTGGGGTATTGGGGTT
>CAZTLI010000104.1:0-13699 GCA_964614375.1 uncultured Anaerolineaceae bacterium | reverse complement strand
TGATTGCGATTTTGTCGAATTACCCTATCGCCGTCTGGAATCCTGACGTTTTTGCAGAAAGCCCCAACACCTATTCACTCGCCCTCAGCCAGAATAATCTGGTCGTGCCAGACGCGCCACCCTTTGACACCCTGTCCCCATTGCTGGCGATTGCGGGTTTATTATTGAGTGGGCTATTACTTGGGGCATCTCTTGTCGGTTTCCAATTACGAAACCGCATCGGTGTATTGCAGACACAAATAAACGCGCGGTCTTTCCTGTGGGCGGGGATCGTGTTGATAGGTGGCCTCATCGCCTTTTTCGCCAACGACAGCCTGACCGACTTTTTACTCACGATGGACACGACCATCCGTTTCTTTGTGGCGATTGCGATTGCCGTCGGTCTTGGTTTTGTGATGGGGATGTTCATCGAAACCAGTCTGATACGCCCGCTTTACAACCGCCCCATCTATCAATTGATGATTACACTCGGCTTGAGCTTCATTTTGATTGAAGTCGTGCGGGTGATCTGGGGACGGCCTGAATTCACGATGCCGCGCCCGTCGTTGTTCACAGGTGGCGGCGAAGGTTGTCCTGCCGCATCGCTCAATGATTTTCTGACCTATCACTGCTCAACCATCAGTCTATTTGGCAGTCGCATCCGCAGTTACAACGAGATATTCATCATCCTCGTCGGCATCATCGTCTTGATTGCCGTGTGGTTGTTACTGCAACGGACGCGCATCGGCATGATTATCCGCGCCGGTGTGCAAGATAGTGAAATGGTCGAAGCATTGGGCATCAACGTGCGGCGGATATTCACCATTGTGTTCGGGTTAGGCGTCGGTCTGGCGACTCTCGGCGGCATCCTCGCTGCGCCATCGACTGGATTATCGGTCGATATGGGCACACGCCTGCTGTTATCCGCGTTGATTGCCCTTGCCATTGGTGGATTAACCAGCTTTCCCGGTGCGGCGGCGGGCGCAATTCTGGTGGGGTTGATCCAACAGTTCATCATCAAATATGGACAAATCGGCATTCAACTGCCTTTTCTGGAAGAACCCTTCCGCCCATCACCGCCGCTTGTCCCGGCATCGGTGGTCTTGATTATGGTGATTATCTTACTGGTCTTACCCAACGGTCTATTCGGACGGAATGAATGATGAACGACACCCGCGCGCGCAAACGACCTTCGCCACTGCGATTGCTCATCTTTGTCGTTGTGATGGCGGCGCTGCCTGTCGTTATCGCCCTACTCGATGGACAGTCGATCCAGTCCCTGTTGGCGAACGAAACAGGTAACGCCAAATTTGTGCAAGGACTGTTGATAGAGGTCTTCATTCTGGCGATCTATGCCTTGAGCTATGATTTAGTGCTCGGCGTTACCGGGCTGCTGTCCTTCGGTCATGCCATGTTTTTTGCCGTCGGCGCCTACTTCACGGGTATCGCCTTCAAGACGTTTGAGTGGGATATTGGCCTGACGTTAATTGGGATCGTGATTGTCGGCATTGGACAGGCGTTCATCTTCGGCATTGTGCTGCCGCGTGTGAAGGGCATCACCTTCGCGCTGGTCACCCTCGGAATCGCGTCCATGTTCGCGATTGTGGTGCAAACGACTGAATTGGCAGAATGGACAGGCGCAGATGTCGGTCTACAGGGTGTGATTGTGCCCGAAGCGATTAACACCTCTACCGAACGCTTCCGGTTGTATCTCATCTGCCTGTTCGCCACTTTCTTCATTTACCTGATCTATAAACGTCTGGTGGATTCACCCACAGGCCGGGTCTGGATTGCTATTCGCGAGAATGAAGACCGGGCGCTGATGCTCGGTTACAACACCTTCTACTTCAAGCTGCTGGCGCTCATCGTCGCGTCGATTACAGCCGCTTTCGCCGGATTTTTGCATACCGTCCATCAGCCTATCGTCAGTCCAGAAATCGCGGGACTGGGCTGGACGGTCGTCGCCCTGCTGATTATCCTCATTGGCGGAGTCGGGACGTTGAGTGGCGCGATTATCGGCGCGGCGGTCTTTCGACTGGTTGAATTTTTCCTGGATCGCTATTTTGGTGAAGCGGCCAGTTTCCTGTTAGGCGCGACATACATTGCCATTGTCCTGTTCTTTCCGTTTGGAATCGTCGGCACATGGTATCTGCGTTCCGCACAGATTCAACAGGGTCGCCAGCGCTTGTTGCAGTTGTTTGGCCTTGCTCCCAAAGCGACTTCACGGGAATCGCCACCGTGATTCTCTGCTACGATTTTGTGCTGGCAATCATATCCATAAAATAGCGATGCAGGCGATGGTCGTCGGTCAGTTCGGGATGAAAAGCCATCGCCAGGAGATGTCCCTGCCGTACTGCGACGATACGCCCATCGTCGAGTTTGGCTAATACGTCTACACCGCTATCGACCCCCGTAATCACCGGCGCGCGGATAAATACCGCGTGAAATGGGTCGCCATCCACGCCTGCAATGGGCAAATCAACCTCAAAACTATCCACCTGCCGCCCGAAGGCATTACGATTGACGTGAATGTCCATCAGACCCAAAATCGGCTGCGATTCGATACCAATATCTTTAGCGAGGAAAATCAAGCCCGCGCATGTGCCCCATGTCGGCTTTTTGGACGCATACGCCCGCAGCGGTTCAATCAAATGATAGCTCGTCGCCAATTTGCCAATCGTCGTGCTCTCGCCGCCGGGAATGATAAGCCCATCCAATCCCGCTAACTGTTCTGGCAAACGCACCTCGACCCCTTCCGCGCCGAGTGCTTTTAACGCTTTGATATGTTCAATGAATGCGCCTTGCAGCGCCAACACACCAATCTTCATACCGCATCCGCCCTCATGATGAAAACAGCCGAAACAGTATCGGCTGATTGCTATCGTTATCTATGCTAATGGTTACGCACTCTGGATGAGGAATCAAGGGGATGATAAGGCCAATTGATAGACCTTTTATAGCCAGTTGGATATATCGTGATAACCCGATGGCGTAGCGTTAGTTGGCGACGGTGAATTTGCGCCTCATGCGCCGAACTGCCGTCATCAGGGCGTCGTTCCAATCGAAGTGCGCCTGTGTCCACGCCAGATTTTTCAACATCGGTTCGCGCGCGACCAGTTCATCCCACAATGCCCGTGCTTCCACTTCATAGTCTTCCAGCGCGAACATCGTCACGGCTTTTCCCGCGCTCGCGGATAGCGAATTGGCCTCTATTTCTAACGCCTGATTAAAGTCCATCAAGGCCCGGTCATAACGTTCCACCATAAACCATAACTGCGCCCGCTTATCATGGGCATAGGCATAGCCGGAATTGCGCTCGATCGCCTTGTTCATCTCTTCCAACGCCTTTTCGGGATTCTGGCGCGCCAGCCAGATAATGCCGCGCGCGAGATACAATTCGGCGGTGACGTGCATGAGCGTGCTTTTGGGCCCGCGCGAAATCTGCTGCATCTGTTCGGCGACGATTTTCCGTTCTATCGTGGGCGGTGTAACCAGGGTGGCATCCACTGTGACCTTCAGATAACGATCCGTCAGGCGGGCCAACCCTTCGTCAAAGTATTCATTCATGAGGCGCAAGGCGTTATAACGCGGCAGTTCGGTGAGGATACCACTGAGATAAGGTTTCACCACTTCAAATTGAAAGTCTTCAACGAGAATCGGGACGATATTGCGGTCTGTGACAATCGCCTGTTGGATTTCGCGCCACAGAAAATCGCGTTCAGTCATATTTTCGCGCAGGGTGCCATGCGTCAAAATGAGGACGAAGTGCGGGCGCGCTTCTATTTGATTCATGATGATGTTGTCAAAGCGTCCGCTGTCGATACCTTCGACATCCATGAATACGTCATAGTCATTTTGCTCTAAATATTGAAACACCGAACGCGCGATATACTGACTCACATCACGCCGGTAGCTGATGAATACCGATTTTTGTGTGTCTGCCATGCCGCATCCCCATGTAACAAACAAACCATTATCAAACTATTATGCGGCGGGACTGTACTGGAGTCAATCATTCAGGCAGGGTTGTGGCGGCAAGGCCTTCGAGCGAGGGTCGCATCTTGTCGGGCAGGTCGAGATGTTTGATCACGCGGTTGAGGTCGTGGTAGCGGGCGTCTTTATCGATGAAGCTGCGCCACCCGGTCACAGCCGCGTCGGACTGTCCCTGTTCGTGCTGGACAATCGCCAGACAGACGGTTGCAGTATCCGATGGCGGTTTGAGCGCTGTCGCTTTCTGGAAGTCGGCCTGTGCGTCTTCTAGTTTGCCCTGCAAATAGTAAATCTGCCCGCGATTGATATAGGCAAACGACACATCCGACGCCCGTTTGACACCTTCATCAGCGGATTCCAGCGCTTTATCGAGGTTGCCCATCATGGCGTAGGTGTGTCCGCGATTGATGTAGACCATCGCATTATCCGGTTCGAGCGATTCGCCTTTATCGAACAGTTCCAGCGCCCGGTCATAATTCCCCAGACGTTGATACGCCACACCCATATTGATATAGGCCAGGGCATAATCGGGATTGAGGGTCGTCGCCTGTTTGAAGTCGGCAATTGCGGCATCATAGTTGTGGTCTTGCAGATGATTCGCGCCCCGCACGACATACGGCAGATAATCGCGCCCATCTAAGCGAATGGCATAATTGGCGTTCGCCAGCGCATCCTCGAAGTTTTTCATCAAGTAATAGACATTGGCCCGCAGCGTATAGGCCTCTTTCATGCGACGATCAATCGCCACCACCGCATCAAAATCTTCCAGCGCCTTTTCGAGTTCCCAGCGTCGCAGGAAAATTTGCCCGCGCGCCAGATAGGAACGCACATCACGCGGATTACGGGCGATGTCTTGCGTCAGGCGGGCAATCATCTGCTCTTCGACAGTGCTGCCGGGCGCAATCGGTGTCGCATCAACAGCGGTGGTATCACGCCGCAGCAGCGGGCCAATTTCGGCACCATTTGGCCCCAGCTTCATGAACGAAAACAGCAGCGGCGGCAGCAGCGCAAACGGGATGAGTATCCATTCACCTGTGAAAATTGCTGCGAGGACAAAAAATCCCGCCACCATCAAGCTGGCATTGATGAATTGCTGCCGCGCTTCGTCACGGTTGCGGTTTGGGTTTTGCATAACATCGTTCACCTTTACTCACGGCAACAGTATAACCACAATTGCCGTCTCGTGTTGTGTCTATCCTAACACATCATCCTCACAATACCACCCATTCGCAAAATCCACGTTAACATCCGGCGCAACTATCCATAATCCAGATTATTTCCCGATTCATTCCATGAGGCCGTGCGCGAACTGGCAAAACAAGATAATGGGTCGATCAACCAATTTATCGCCATCGCCGAAAATAGCTGCGCTAACAACAGAGTCCCATCGATCTACGCGTGGTCAACGGGGTAGTCGATCACCTCGTCGCCAGTGCCTCTGTTCACATTCGGCATTGTTCCTCATTCGTTCCCAGAGTTACTCATTCAGCGCGGTAATAACGGCATCGTGGAGCGTCCCGGCGGTGACGACTGCGCCATTTTCACCGCCGCTGCTGAGGGGATTGCCGCCAAACCAGTCGGTGATACGTCCACCCGCGCCTTCGATAACCGGGACGAGCGGCACAACATCCCACAAGTGCATGTGGGCGTCTACCATCACATCGGCATAACCTGTCGCCACCAGATAATAACCATAACAATCGCCCCATGTACGATACAGTCGTGCGCGCCGGGTCAGGGCTTCATAACGCGCGAGGTCACGATACCGTTCGACCTCCCAATGCACACTGCTCAAGAAGAGTGTGTCTTCAATGCTTGAACATGGACGCATCATCACTTGTTCGCGATTGAGATAGGCCGCGCCATCGTAACCGATCAGCGTTTGCTTGAGCGCCGGAAAGTGCAGTAAACCCAATACCGCCGTATCGCCACGCAGCAGACCAATGAGTGTGCCAAACAGCGGCGTCCCCGCGACATAATTCTTCGTGCCATCAATCGGGTCGAGTGTCCAGCGGAATTCGGCGTCGGGTTGATGTGTGCCATATTCTTCGCCGATGATTCCATGTGCGGGATAGGCGCGCTGGATATGTTCGCGCAGGGCTGCTTCGGCGTTGCGGTCTGCAATCGTCACGGGCGAGCCATCGCCTTTGGCTTCCGGCTTAATATGGGTGCGATAGTGCTGCATGACGATGGGCGTGGCGATGTCGGCAAGCTGCCGGGCGAATTCTGCGAATTCTTGCATGAGAGTCTCTCGATGAGGTCAAATAGTCGCAGAGTCGATTTTCGCGTACAATGGAGTCCGGCGCAAGCGAAGAAACTTGACATTACGAGGCAGTGATGGACAATTCGGCACAACCCGGCATTCACATTCGCGCACCAAGCTGGTGGGGCGATTTGTTGTTCGCGCGTCCGATTATGTTCGAGTCGCCCCTTAGTCCAGATGAGGTTGCTGAACGCATCCAGCATTTGTCTCGTGCATCACCTGCCTTTTTTAATTCCATGAGTTATAGCGTTAAAGAGTTTCAACAATCGGACAACACCTATCGCTTCGACATCCGCACCCAATGGCGTGGCACAGGCGTGGACTACACGGCCTCGCGCATTGTCGGGCGTTTTGAAGCGGCAGGCGAAAACGGGCGCACCATCATTCGCGGCGAAGCGCGCTTCGGGCTGGTGTATTATCTGGGCATATTGGGTTATGTACTCACGGTGGTAATGGTGGTACTGACAGACCCGGATCGTGAAGGCTGCTTCTGGTTGTGGTTGATGGGCGCGGGCATCATCCTGTTGTATATCTGGCGGCAAATCGTCGTCGCCCGTAACGACCTCGTGCAGCTCCTGCGCCAAACCATCATCTGAACGATTGTCAAAAGCCACAATTGCCAACCTCCCCTTGAAAATAATGCCCGGTAAAAATCGCAATGAGGAAAATGCAGTCATGAGCCAGCAGGACTGCGTGAAAGCGTGGCATTTATCACCTTAGCCTTTGCGTCCTCTGCGACACGCACTTGTGCGTCCTTTGCAGTTCAATTGTCTTTTCGCCAGCGGCCAGCGGCGAGAAGCCAGCAGCCATTTTCATCCCTTTGATGCGTCGCTCTCTTTTGATGCGTCGCTCTCTTTTGATGCGTCGCTCTCTGACGAATCAGGATGAATTTCGATAGTCAGTAACTAAATTGCAAGAATTAGCCCTTACGGTATAAAGGTACTTGTACCAGTTCGCAGGGTCTCAACAGGAAATCGATTATGGAAACCACACGTAAACCGGGTGTCGTGATGGGTGCGCTTGTCGGCGCGATGCTCACCGCACCTTTAATGGCACTCTTCTTTTTGGGTGATCGGCTGGCGGGTCTGGCCTTCGTGCCATTAGATTTGTTCGATTGGATTGCGCGTAATCTACCGGGCGGACTCATCACCTTCGGCATTGACCGTATGATTGATGTGATGCTGGCGCTTGGCGTCGAGCAGGTTGATGTCGCGGCTAAAACTGCCGAACAATTGATGGGTCTGACGGCCTTCTTCTCGATTGGCGTGGTCGCTGGTGCGGTCTTTTTCCGCATTATGCGGCGGCGGCCAGTGGTTATGGGGTATATTCCCGGCCTGATTTTGGGGATTATCGTCGGCCTGCCGCTCATCGCGGTGAGCATCAGCGTAAACTTTACCGCCACTGCCGACCCGCTGTTTAGCGCATTATGGGCTGCGGCGCTGTTTCTGGCCTGGGGCGCGGCCTTTAGCTGGCTCTACAACGACCTCACCGAACTCGACGCCGAACCAGATAAATCCAAAACAGATGCCGAAGTCACCGCCATGCCCAGTCGCCGCCAATTCCTCATCAATGTCGGCGGCGCCACCGCGACTTTGACCGTCGTCGGCGCGGGATTGGGCGCGCTGCTGGGTGGCAGTGATGGGCCAGTGACGACCACCGCCAACGGCACATCCACATCCACAATAGCAGCGACGACAGATGGCGCGGGCAATACACTGCCCAATGCCGACGCACTGGTGCAAGCCGCGCCCGGTACGCGCCCGGAATACACACCGATTGACCAGCACTATCGCATTGACATCAGTTCACGTCCACCGACGATTGATGGCGAAACGTGGTCAATGCCGATACGCGGTCTGGTCGAAAATGAAGTGTCGTACACGCTTGACCAACTGCGGAACGACTTTGAACCCGTTGACCAGTACGTGACTCTCGCGTGCATTTCTAATCGTATCGCGGGTTCACTCATCAGCACCACCCGCTGGACAGGTATCCCGATGCGGACGCTGTTGGAGGCGGCGGGGCCGCTACCAGAAGCCGGCTGGCTGAAGATTTCATCGGCAGATGCCTTCTTCGAGTATGTGTCACTTGACTTGATTCGCGAAGATGCGCGCGTCATGTTGTGTTATGCGTGGGATGGTGAACCGCTGCGCGAACGGCATGGTTTCCCGGTGCGGATTTACATTCCAGACCGCTATGGCATGAAGCAGCCCAAGTGGATTATCAATATGGAAGTGGTGGCAGAATGGGATGAAGGCTATTGGGTGCGGCGCAGCTGGTCACGCGAGGCCATCATGAATGCCACATCAGTCATTGATACGGTGTCTGCCGAATCTGCCTATGAAGCCGATGGCACAACCTATGTCCCGATTGGTGGCATTGCACACGCGGGCGCACGCGGTATCTCGCGGGTAGAAGTGTCAATCGACAGTGGCGAATGGGTTGAAGCACAACTTCGCGAACCCCTATCGGACACAACATGGGTCATCTGGCGTTACGATTGGCCTTTTGAAGAAGGGTCGCATGTGTTCGCCGTCCGCTGTTATGAAGGTGATGCGGCCATGACGCCGCAGGTTGAAACCGTGCGCGGTACTCGTCCCGATGGCGCAACAGGCATCCACAGTGTGCAAGAATTCATCCGCGTCGCCGATGCCGATGAAGAGGCCGACGCATAAACCACGCCATAGCCGAAAACCACAAACACAACGCCTGACTCTCCCGGTCGGGCGTTTTTGTCGGGTCGCTATAAGTACCTTAGTACCAAATTATCCCGGTGCGTCGCAAAACTGTAATACATTTGTTCAGAAAAGATGTAAAAAATCGTAAAACCTGAAAAACCTTAACACAAAAATTCAAAATTGTGATACAATAACACCTAGACTGCGAAAAGCAGTATCAACGTTATCCATTCTTATGGGAGGTATCATCATGCTGTATATGCCGCGCGAAGAAGGTCAAGGTCTCGTAGAGTACGCTTTGATCCTGGTTCTGGTAGCCGTTGTCGTGATTGTTATCCTGGCGCTGCTTGGCCCCGCCATTGGTAACATCTTCTCGAACATCGTTGCAGCTCTGAACCCCGGTGGCTGATTTATAGCCAGATACCACAAAGGTGACCTGCGGGTCACCTTTTTTATTTCCTGTCTAGCGACGCCTTACATCAGCAAACCGATTTTAGTCGTTGTGCCAGAATGCCTCGCTGAGGTACTTGTAGGCATTATCGGGAAACAAGGTGACGACCACGCCCGCTTGCCCTGCCTCTGCCAGTTCTTCAGCAATTTTCAGCGCGCCGACCATCGCCGCCGCCGAACTAATCCCCACAAGATAGCCCTCTTCACGCGCCAGACGTTTGGTCATGGCGTAAGCGTCTTCAGTGCGGGTTGTCATCTGGCGGTCTATACTATCTGGTCGATAAATACCGGGCAGGATCGCAGTCGGCATGTGCTTCAACCCTTCCAGACCATGAAAGGGCGAATCCGGCTGCAAACCAATCACCTGTATGGCAGCGTGATAGTCTTTTAGCCGCCGACCTGTACCCATAAGGGTCCCACTTGTGCCCAGTCCGGCAATGAAGTGGGTGACTGTGCCGTCGGTCTGCTCCCAGATTTCCACGCCTGTGGATTTATAATGGGCTTGCCAGTTGGCGGGATTGTTGTACTGGTCGGCGTAGAAGTAGGTATCGGGGTCTTTCGCCGCCAATTCCCGTACACCAACTATCGCCCCATCCGAGCCTTCCAGCGGGTCGGTGAAGGTGATGTCCACGCCATAGGCGCGGAGGATGGCGATACGCTCTGGACTGGCATTTTCGGGCAGGAACAAACGCACACGATACCCCCGCGCCGCGCCAATCATGGCATAGGCGATACCGGTGTTGCCGCTGGTGCTGTCGAGGATGATTTTGTCGGGGGTCAACTTGCCGTCCATTTCGGCCTGCCGGATGATATTCAATGCTGCCCGGTCTTTGACACTGCCACCGGGATTGAGCCATTCGGCTTTGGCATAGACGGTGACATTTTCGGGCAGGTGTGCTGTCACCCGCCGGAAAGTCAGCAGCGGCGTATTGCCAATTTGGGCTTCAATGTCTACTGCTGCCCCCGCCGGGGCGACAGGGCTGTTCATAGGCTCAAAAACAAGATTACGTGCTGCGGTCATGGATGTGTCCTCTGATGTTGAAATGAGTGCCGAATACTGCTTGTGCGATTGGGCATCGGCTGTTGACGGTGTTTTCAACAAAAAAGGCCAACAGCCAATAAAAAAGCGGGGCATCGTCTGCCGGACGTTCCGGGACGTGTCACGCTTCTTCAACGCTGTTGGCCTGAATGGTCAGGCGTTAGTTTCTAATCAGTCGTCTGAAGTTGGGTCACCGTCCCTGCTTCAGACAACAACACACCGCGTGGGTGCTGTTCATGCAATAGTGCATGGTTGAATTCCTCATTGTGTCAATATGCCCACAGTCTAACCCTGTTGGGCTGTCCTGTCAACGGATTAACATCGGTTTTTAATACATTTCTATAGACGCAGCACACCGTAACACCTTACGCATGGGCTGAAACAAGCCGCTGGTGTTGTATGGTCTGCACAGTGATTTTCGTGCAAATAGCATATTGTCGGTGGCGGAGAGATTTGTTATGATGCTCACGATCAGGGAATTTGTTCCCGATTTGAAATAGGGATAAAACCATGTGCTATAGTGTCACCAAGAAGGCCAAGAAAATCAACTCCACCTGAGTGTGTGGGTTTTTTGGCTTTTCTGGTACACGACCATTCGTGAATTCACAGTGAAACCGCCCACACCGGCGGTTTTTTTGTTGGCACGTTAAAGGCAAGCGTCATGTTGAATTATCACAATGTCCTCAGCAAGAAGAAGTGCAAATGCCAAACCGAACCCGGTTCTGGATGGTGACGCCTGCCTATTTTCCCTGTGTGCAGCCTGCCGTCGTCCAGAATCGGACGGCGGTTTTTTGTTGTCTATTCATCGTTCGTTATTTCGCCAACAGGCGTATCTATCACCAGAAATGAGAGGAACACCATCATGACTGCAACACCCACAGCCTGCCCGGAATGTGACGCCGACGTGACCATCCCCGCCGACGCCATGCTCAATGAACTGGTCTCGTGCCCGGACTGCGGCGCAGAATTGGAAATTATCGGCCTGAATCCGGTTGCGCTCGACCTTGCGCCGGAAGTGGAAGAGGATTGGGGCGAATAATGCGTGTCGCGATTCTCATCAGTCACATCCGCGCCGAAGAAAAGCTGCTCATCAGCGCCTTTCAGGATGCGGGCATCGAACCGGATGTCCTCCTTGACCGCGACCTGCACTTTGATCTAGCGCGCGGGGCAGAACAACGCGCGCCATCAGGCACAGCGTGGGCAGATTATGCGCTGGTGCTGGAACGCTGTGTCAGCACATCACGCGGGTTGTATGCCCTGGCGCTGCTAAATCGTTGGGGCATTCCCACACTGAATAGCTATGCAACCGCCTCCATTTGTGCCGACAAATTACAGACGACACTGGCATTGGCTGCATCGAATGTCCCCCAACCTCAAACTCGACTCGCGTTCACGCCGGATACAGCGATAGATGCGATTGAGTCACTCGGCTATCCAGCCGTATTGAAACCAGTGACTGGTTCATGGGGACGGTTACTCGCCCGCATCAATGACCGGGATAGTGCCGAAGCCTTGCTCGAACATCGCGAGACACTCGGTAATTACAACCATCACATCTATTACCTACAGGAATATGTGCAAAAGCCGGGACGGGACATCCGCGCGTTTGTGGTTGGTGAACGTACCATCTGCGCCATTTATCGCCATTCGCCGCACTGGATTACCAACACAGCACGCGGTGGCGCGGCCTCCAACTGCCCGATTACGCCCGAACTGGATGACCTGTGCCAGCGGGCGGCGGCAGCAGTCGGCGGCGGGATTCTCGCGATAGACCTGCTGGAAGCGCAGGATGGTAGTCTGCTGGTCAACGAAATCAATCACACAATGGAATTCCGCAACAGCAGCGCCCCCACTGGCGTAAACATCGCCGCTGAGGTGGTGAACTATGTGCGGCAGCAAATGGCGGTGACTCTATGATGCAAGCGGGCATTATCGGTGGCAGCGGGTATACGGGTGGCGAGCTACTGCGCCTGCTGCATGTTCATCCACAGGTGAATGTGGCCTATAGCACCAGTCGCGAACACGCCGGACGTTATGTACATACGGTTCACCCCAACATGCGCGGGGTGTCGTCACTACAATTCATCCACCCCGACGCCGTGACGGAATGCGATGTGCTGTTTTTGTGCCTGCCACACGGTCAATCGTCTGCACACATCGAGCATTATGCCGCCCTCGCCCGGACGATTATCGACCTCGCTGCCGATTTCCGCCTGAATACGCCCGAAGCCTATGAACACTGGTATGGTCAACCGCATCCCGCGCCGGAATGGTTGGGGCGATTTGTTTATGGACTGCCAGAACTGCGGCGGGATGAACTGCGCGGTGCATCCTATGCCACTGGCGTCGGTTGCAATGCGACAACCATCAATCTGGCGCTGTGGCCTCTGCTACAGGCGGGCATCGTCGAACGGGCGTCCATCGACCTCAAAGTCGGGTCGTCAGAAGGTGGCAGTCAGTCCAGCGCCGGGTCACATCACCCCATACGCAGTGGCGCTGTCCGAACCTACAGCCCGACGGGGCATCGTCACACCGCCGAAGTGCAGATGATACTGGGCGAAACTATCCCGGTGCGTTTTTCGGTCACAGCGATTGAGATGGTGCGTGGCGTGCAGTTGCTGGCGCATGTGGATTTAGCGGGGGTACACGACGAAAAATCACTGTGGAAAATTTATCGCAGCGCCTATCGTGACGAACCGTTTATCCGCTTAGTCAGCAGCAAAACCGGGCTGCATCGCTTCCCCGAACCGCGCATTGTCGCCGGGACGAATTACTGCGACATCGGTTTCGCGCTGGATGATGATGGACGCCATCTGGTGGTGATTGCGGCGCTGGATAATCTGGGCAAAGGGGCGGCGGGTAGTGCCGTGCAGTGTCTGAATCTGATGCGCGGCCTGGATGAATGTGCGGGACTGCAATTTCCGGGAATATATCCCTAACGTCAAACATAACGGGCGCGGTGGGGACAATCTGCCAGATTGCCCTTACCGAATGTCTCAACCGAATCTCGAAAGTAGGACAAAACAATGCAAAACGATGCAATTCTAGTTGTGAAATTAGGCGGTGGCGAAGGGCTGGATGTGACGCAGGTCTGCGCCGACCTCGCCCACATCGCCACACAGCGGCCTGTGGTGGTCGTGCATGGGGTCAGCGCGACGATGGCACACTTATCGGCTGAACGTGGGCTAAATGAACAGATGCTGACTTCACCGACAGGGCACAGCTTCCGTTATACCGACGCACACACGCGCGACCTGTTTGTCGAAGCGGCGAGTCAGGTCAATCAGCAGGTGCGCGACT
>CAZTLI010000103.1:0-13738 GCA_964614375.1 uncultured Anaerolineaceae bacterium | reverse complement strand
TCAGGACTCCACTGCGGCCCGGCCTGAAATGACAAATCAAATGTGCGGCGTATCGTCTCGCCTGTAATCAAATCATAGGTGTATATATCCCAGTTGCCACCTTCTCTGGACGCATACGCCAGCATGAGGCCATTTGGCGACCATACCGGATCGCGCTCATCTGCCGGGTCATTGGTCAAACGAATAGGCGGACTATTCGCCCCCACCCCAACAGCCCAAATATCGGTTTGGCCTCGTTCACGTAAGGTATAGGCAATTGTCCCACGCACCTGCAAAATTGCCGGGACAGGAGATGCAACGGGTATCGGCGTCGCAAAAGCAACCGAATCGTTCTGGTTTGTGGGTTCGGCGGAAGCCGAAATATCACCTAAATCGGGCGCGCTGCCCCCCGGCACAGTGGGCGCACCTGTGCGCGAGGGGTCTGTTGCGATGAGGATAAGGCCAACAAGGACAATACCCATCACAATAACCAGCGCGCTTAACATGCGATTTTGCACCCGCAGCGGGTCTTCGCGAATACGCACATCCATCTCTGCACGAGTAGACCGCCGCGCCATACTGCCGGATGCAGTGCCGTCGGGTACAGCGCCAACACCGCGTCGCACTCTATTTCCGGTAACACGCGCAGCCGTATCGCCAAATGCAAATCCGACACCGGCTGTAACGCCCAATATAGCCTTGAGTACCGCCCACAAACGTTCACCAATCACGCGCAAAACGCCAAACACCACCGCTAAAAATCGCGCTGCGACTATGGCAATCTGCTTGAGCAGCGTAAAGATGAACATCAAGATAAGCAATATGACCGATGCAATACCGACAAGCAGTTGTCGTGAACCTGCCAACGAGGTGGTTACGCCGTTGAGGATAGAGTCTGTCCCTGCGGAAAGACTTTTGAGAAGGGCAGCACCAAGTTTATCTGTAAAACGATAGGCACGTACTAACATAGGCCGTTTTTAAGTTCCGAACTGGCTATCACATACACTATTCAATCCATTGCATTGTACTGTCAAATATCAGTCACAGCAATTCTATCTCGTTGCAATCGACAACACCGCATAGTAAGCGTCGGTAGGGGTATATTCCACAAAAGAACAACGGTCTGTTGAGCCGGGATTTGATCGCCTGCGAAGCCAGTAAAGCCGATAATATTACAAAATTTACTACGAACCATTATGCCATCTGCCAATCATCTGAAACAATCTTGTCGGCGGAGTATTTGCGTTGGACTGCGGCGTGATGTATCGTTATACTATTCGCAAATATGGAGGATCAGGCTTGATGTTCAGACAACGGGTGCAGTTATTGAGACTTGGACTAAGTATCTTCATTGTGCTATTGGCAACAACGATAATTGCGCCGGTTTCGGCACAGGACGAAGTGATTCATGTGGTGCAACCGGGGGAAAACCTGTTCCGTATCGCGTTGCGGTATGGGGTCGATATGAATGTCATCGCGACTGCCAACAACATCACGGATGTGCGACAGATTTTCTCTGGTCAACAATTGGTCATACCCGGTTTAAGCACGCCGGACGCCAGCCCGGTGGTCGAAAATCCGCTGGTTGCGGGCACGCCAATTACCCATGTTGTGGCGCGCGGTGAATATCTAAACGCCATAGCAGACCGTTACGGTGTCACTGTCGAACAGATTCTACAAGCCAATAATATCCCCAATATCAATCGCATTTATCCCGGACAAGTGCTCACTATCTGGACCCCTGATTCAGTCAATGTCGTCAATGAAGCAGCGATTACAGAAGCAGCCACCACGCCACTGCCCGAAGCTGTTCCCAGCACGATTCATATTGTGCAGCGCGGCGAACATCTCTCACAAATTGCGGCGACCTATGGATTAAGCTGGCCCGCGATTGCACAGGCGAATGGAATCACCAATCCCGACCATATCTATGCGGGTCAAGAGTTGATTATCCCCGCCGGTGGGGTCGCCACCAACCCAACCGCAACGATTAACAGCGACCCTGGCGCAACCATATTGACCGGGCGGCAAATTGTTGTGGATTTAAGCGATTCGACGATTTATGCCTATGAAAACGGTGTACTGGTCAACAGTGTGCTCGTTTCGACAGGGCTTGCCGCTACACCGACTGTACAGGGTGATTTTACGGTTTATCTCATGCTCGATGCCCAGACAATGACTGGCCCCGGCTATTATCTACCCGATGTGCCCTGGGTTATGTATTTTTATCAAGGGTATGCCATTCACGGCACATACTGGCACAGCAATTTTGGCAGACCGATGAGTCATGGTTGTGTCAATCTGCCCACGCCCGCTGCCGCATGGTTCTATCAATTCGCAGAAATTGGTACGCCTGTTCGCGTCCAGTATTAAAACGAAACAAAAAGGGGCGGTCATCCACGGACTGCCCCTATCACTTACCCCATTATTCGCGATTTATTCCCCTGCCAGACCTAATTCCTCGGCATTGGCCTGCATCGCTTCCAGCACAATCGTGATATGTTCATCAAGCGGCACGCCCAACGCCGCGGCTGCATGTTCAATTTCCTGCCTATTTACAGGGGCTGCGAAGGCTTTGTCTTTCCACTTTTTACGCACGGACTTTAGCTTTACATCGCGGATGTCTTTGCCGGGTCGCACGAGTGCTACTGCAATGAGGAATCCGGTAAGCTCATCGACTGCTAAAAGGGTTTTTTCCATATCCGACTCAGGCTTAACTCCTGTAATTTCTTCAGCATGAGACAAAATCGCCCGGATGATATTTTCAGGCACGCCGCGCTCTCGCAAGATTTTTGAACCAACTACAGGATGCCCCTCGACAGCAACATCAGGATATTGTTCATAATCGAAATCATGCAATAGGCCAACTACCCCCCACAAATCCGGGTCACTATTAAATCGCGGCGCATAAGCACGCATCGCCGCCTCCACAGATTGCATGTGCCGCCGCAGCGACGGACTCTGTGTAAATTCGGTCATCAATGCCCATGCGGTCTCACGATTCATCTGGTCATTCCTCATTATGTTCCGGGATCGAACACCATCACACTGATACTAAACGGTTCACCAATGGGCAACTGTCCCGGTGTCCGCAGTTGCCATCGTCCAGAAATCGGCTGAACACTCCCCTGAGGCGGCAAAACCCCGTCGAATAAGATTGTGACTTCTGCGCCGATTTCAACTGGTTCGCGGATAAATATACGCGGCCCCGCACTAAAATCTTCGCCTTCAATAAATGTCAGTGACGTATTGCGTTCCCATGTGCAGGTGCCGGTATTCAAAAATGTGATTTCGCGTGTATACGGTGTATTCACTCGTAAGAAACCGCCAGCTTCGCCGTCGGGCGGTGTTTGCTCAATAATCGCATAATCAAACTGACATGCGCTGGTCGTTGCGGTCAGAATGTAGGATTGCGTTTCAGTCAAATTGACTGTTGGCGATGGCGAAACGGTCATATCAATCGTGGCTGTCGGAGCGGGCCTATCTGTGGATGTTTGCGTCGGTGACAGTGAGATGGATGGTTCGATGGTTTCTGTCGCCGTCGCTGTCATTGTCGCTGTGCTGGTTGCATCAGATGCCAAAACCGCCGTCGCGTCGGCTTCTTGCGTCACAGCTTCGGTCACCTCAGCAGCAGGTTCTGTAGCGGTTGCCTCTGTTACACCACCAAACGCAAACAGGCCATTGTTTCCGGCAATAATGATTGCGCCTATCACGATAACAACGGCGAAAGCGACAAATAGAGTAAGATACAAACCACGCCTTGAACGCTGTGGTACAGGACGAATACCCGTATCTTTGATGCGCGTCGGTAATGAAGAACGTGGCAATCGGGTTGTGGGCACTTCGGGCGGTTTGGGAGATGTACCCACATCGGTAACATCATCATGACCTGTCTGTTGACGCTGATATTCTTCCGTGAAATAGTCCAATTCAGCGATAAGGTCATCCGCCGTTTGATAACGCTCGTCGGGACTCTTCGCCAGCATTTTTTCCAGCAATTTGTCTACAAATGGCGGCAGATTGGTTTTGACAGATGTTGCGGTGGGGACAGGTTGATTAACATGCTGCAAAATGAGAGCTAATGGTGTATCGGCGCTGTAGGGCGTGTGACCAATCAACATTTCGTAAAAAATCACGCCCAATGAATACAAATCTGACCGCTCGTCGCCATATTCACCCATACCCTGTTCGGGTGCCATATATGCGGGCGTGCCAACCATGCCGCCTGTAATCGTCAATTGTGGCCCGGTGACCATTTTGGCAATGCCAAAGTCGGTCAATACAAGCCGATTGTCTTTATCGAGCATTAAATTCGCCGGTTTGACATCACGATGAATCATGCCGCTTTTATGGGCATACGAGAGCGCGCTTGCCGCCTCGCGCGTAATACGCAGGGTTTCTTCCAGCGGCATGATACGATTCTGTGCCGCAAGTTCCTGAAGTCGATCTTTAAGCGTACCGCCCTCAATCAACTCCATGACCATGTAGTAGCTCTCGTTTTCGGCATCAAAATCAAAGTCATAGACCTGAATGATGTTTGGATGCTTCAACCGGGCGATATTTTGCGCCTCTTTTTCAAAGCGCGATTTGAATTCAGGCGCATCTGCCAAAAACGTATGCAGCACTTTAATGGCCTCGTAGCGCGCAAGATTAGCATTGTACGCACGATAGACCTCCGCCATGCCGCCACGGCCAAGGCGTTCTATGATTTCGTATTTACCGAGTTTTTTACTCACAGGATGTTCAACGTTTTTTTGAATGTGAGTCAATCACCGCTCACAATGCGAAAGTTCAAGATAGTATACTGAAATTAAACCATTGCCTCAACCGTTTTCTAAGGTTACACCGGCAGAGACATTGTTTTAGACCCATTAAGCCCGAATGCCGCCTTCGGTCATTGCGCGGGCGTCGAGCGCGCGGTCAAGGTCTTCTTCTGTCATATATCCCAATTCTAACACGACCTCACGCACCGATTTGCCTTCAGCCATCGCTTTTTTGGCGACTTCCGCGCCTTTCAAATAACCAATAATGGGATTCAAGGCCGTCACTAAAATCGGATTGCGCGATAACCAGCGTTCGGCATTCTGTGGGTTGGCCTGTAAACCAATGACCAAACGTTCCGTAAAGGCGCGCACTGCCCCGATCATCACCTGCATCATTTCATTGAGATTGTGTGCAATAATCGGCATCATGACATTCAGTTCAAATTGCCCCGCCATGCCACACAGATTAACGGTCGAATCGTTGCCCATCACATGGTACATCGCCTGATTGAGCATCTCTGCCAGCACAGGATTCACTTTACCCGGCATGATCGAGGACCCCGGTTGAACCGGTGGACAGGTCAATTCTGAAATACCTGTTGTTGGCCCCGCCGACAGCAAGCGTACATCATTCGCAATACGGGCGAAATCCTGTGCCGCAGACCGCAATGCGCCAGAGAAAAAGACCGCATCCTGCATGGATTGCATGGATTCAAATAAATCGTCCGACTCATACACTTCGATACCCGTTAGTTCGGTCAATTTTTTCACCATCCGCGCGTGATATTCAGGATGGGCATTGAGGCCGGTGCCCGCTGCTGTACCACCAATACCCAAACGGCGCACCCCTTCAGCCGCAAACTTGATTTTTTCGGCGTTACGCTCGATGGCCTTCGCCCAACTACCCACTTCCTGCCCCAGCCGCACGGGAACAGCGTCTTGCAAGTGTGTGCGACCACTCTTGACAATGCCATCCCACTCTTTGGCTTTATGCCGAAACGCATCGGCACAGCCTTGCAGTGTCTCCAATAGTTCCTCTAAACGCCATAGGACCCCGAGGCGGATCGCAGTAGGTATGGTGTCGTTGGTGCTTTGGGCCATATTCACATGGTCATTGGGATTCACAGGTTTCTCTTTAGCGTCTAGGGCATAACCCAAAATCTCATTGGCACGATTGGCAATAACCTCGTTTGTATTCATGTTGTGGCTGGTGCCTGCACCAGCCTGAAAAGGGTCAACCACAAAATGATCATTGAATTTACCTGCAACGACTTCATCGGCTGCCTGAATAATGGCATCGGCTAAGGTAGTGTCCAACAGACCCAGGTCGCGATTGACCTCCGCAGCCGCACGTTTGATGACCGCCATACTCCAGATGAATGCGGGCCAGGGTTTCAGTCCACTCACTGGAAAATTTTCCACTGCGCGCTGAGTCTGCGCGGCATAATAGGCCTGGGTCGGGACTTTTACTTCGCCTAAAGAATCTTTTTCAACACGATACTCTGTCATCCCTTTGTCTCCTTAACGTGTGCAACACAAAGCAAGGTCATCTATACCTTGCAGAAGTTTTGAATTTAAAAAGGCGCTACGATTGTAACGCCTTTCACAGTGATTGGGAACGTCGCAGTTCCACTTTGGTCGTTTAACGTGCTGCCGCGAACAGTTCCGCAACCTTCGCCCAGTTAACCACATTCCAGAAGGCGGCGACATAATCGGGACGGCGATTCTGGTAATTCAGGTAATAGGCATGTTCCCATACATCCAAACCGAGAATCGGGGTTTTGCCTTCCATCAGCGGCGTATCTTGATTGGGAGTCGAAGTCACACTGAGTTTTCCACCGTCAACAACCAACCATGCCCAACCAGAACCAAAGCGGGTTTTAGCCGCCGTCGAAAACTGCTCTTTAAACGCATCAAAACTACCAAATGCAGAATTGATGGCATCGGCAAGTGCGCCAGATGGCGCGCCGCCGCCATTGGGACTCATCACTTCCCAGAACAGGCAATGATTGGCATAACCGCCACCATTGTTCTGTACAGCCGTGCGTTTGTCAGCAGGCACTTTATCCAGATTGGCGAGAATTTCCTCAATAGACCTACTCGCCCAGTCTGTGCCTTCCAGCGCGCTATTCAAATTATTCGTGTACCCTGCGTGATGCTTTCCGTGATGAATTTCCATTGTGCGCGCATCAATATGAGGCTCAAGCGCATTATGTGCATAAGGCAGTGCTGGCAATTCAAAAGCCATGACATACTCCTTTTGGGTGACTATCTACAAATAGAACACAGCGATTGTAACACAAACCATAAGGAGAATCGACGTAATCAGACCGTTGGTACAATAATATTGTGTTAAAAATTGGACTTTTGTACAGGATACAAAAAATGATAGTATTGGTGGGATATTTTGGGGTGAACGATTAAAGTAGGCAGATATGACAGACCAGCAGGTTGCAGTCCCAACAAGTGCGCCGCTTCGGGCATACGGTGTACTCGGAATCGGTATCCTCGCTGTGTCGTTAGCAGCGATACTCATTCGCTATGCACAGGGTGAGGCCATGCCCTCGTTATTGATTGCGACTGCACGCCTCGTGATAGCGTCGGTGATTTTGACGCCCCTCGCCTTACGACGTTATCGTCCTCACCTACTTAATCTTACACAAAGCGATTTGGTGTTAGCAGGCATATCAGGCGCATTCTTAGCCGCACACTTTACCACATGGGTGACATCGCTAGAGCACACGACAGTGCTCATCAGTGTGGTATTGGTCACGACCACCCCCCTCTGGGCAGGCTTACTCGAAGCATTGATACTCAAAGTCCGTTTCACGCGCCCGATCATCATTGGGTTGCTGATTGCATTAGCAGGTGGCATCGTTATCAGTCTGTCGGGAAACGAAGGGGCAGCCATCAGCGAAAGTGGCAATGCACTGGTTGGCAGCCTGCTGGCATTGGCGGGGGCAATCACTGTAGCTATCTACATGACCATTGGTCGCAAACTACGGGCGCAAATACCCGTCATCCCCTATATCTGGCTTGTCTATAGCTTCGCCGCCATCATCATGTGCATTGTTGTCCTATTCGCACGCATTCCAGTAACTGGTTATAGTACGTCTGGCTATTTATACTTGCTGGCCCTCGGCCTAATTCCACAGCTTATCGGGCATTCATCTATCAATTATGTGCTCGGTTATCTTCCCGCGACCTACGTCAGCATGGCGACCCAGCTTGAACCCATCGGCAGCGCCTTCTTTGCCTTTATTTTGTTCACTGAAGTTCCGGGTATACCACAGATAGTTGGCAGTGCCATCATATTGATCGGCGTATCTATCGCCACGCTCGGTCAAGCCAATGGCAAACGCAAGCGGGTCACTGCATAGCCTGAAGGCGCTACGGCGTACCCAGTGACAATCCTGCATATTCACTTGAACCGGGCCAGATGTCAAAAGCAGGGATTTCGTCCGGCAGCATGACCGGCGCTAGCAGGCGGTCAATCGTGCCATCGCTCATCAATTCTTGCAGCGTATATTCTACCAGCAGGCGAAAATCTAAATCATTGCGTGGCACTGCAAAGCCCATATAGACGCGGCTATACCAGCGCGAAGTCAGCCGAAATTCCGTCGGACGGGCTTGCACATGCGGGATGAGTTTGAGGCTATCACCATAGGCAACATTGGCATTGGTCGTGTCAAGGATACTGGCAGCAATGTCTTGTTCGCGCGTGAGATAAATCTCAATCCGCACATTGACACTTTCTGCCCACCCCACCGCCCGGTCACGCATTTCGGGTTCATTGTTGGCAATCGCCACCCACCGCGCCCCGCGCAGACCGAGAAAACTATCAATTTCGCTATTGGCGGGCACCATCAATCGTTCCCCATGCAGCAAATACGGCGATGTAAAATCAACACGGTCAGCCCATGCCCAATCAGGTTGCACGCCAACGGCTAAATCGGCCTCTCCTGCCGCGACCAGATCGAGCGCATTACCCCTGCTGTTGGGGATGAATTCCACACGAAAACCCCAACGTGATGCCATGGCCTGCACAATCTCTCGATTGAGCGTATCCGTTCGTCGCATACTTTCTGTCGCATCACCGGGCAAATCACTAAATCCAGCAACGCGAATCACACCCGACGACAGCATTTCCGGCAGCACGTAGATACCCGGATAGGGTACGTCAGTGGGATACTGCCCCGGTGTCGGCGCATTATCACCGATATTTTGCCACGTAACCATCGTATTGGCGGGGAATGCCTCGCCGGGGAAATAGGTACTATGAAGTTCTTCGATACGACCACTGGTAATCAAATATTGCAGCGTGCGATTGACCAGATTCCGCAAATTCACATCTTGCCGCAGCATGACAATGGCATACGGCAAAGTGATCACCGGTTCGGGCAAAATTCGCACCACATCGGGCTGCATCAAACTACGTAGTCGCCCCCGATTATCAATCAGCGCATCAATTTCACCGCGTCCCAGTGCGGCGTAGGCCTGGTCAATTGTCAAATACGCACGAACGGTCACATTCGGATAATTTTCACGCCGCAGCCATTCGTTAACAGCGGTCTCACTGGCTGTACCCTGCACCACGCCAATTGTGCGAAACGCGAGGTCATTCACACGTTCAATTCCCGACTCGTTGAGCACCATGGCGGATTGGTGTCCATAGGCATACGTCTGGCTGAACTCAAATCGACTATCGAGGTCACGCCGATGCGTTTGCGATGCAATCAATAAGTCAATATGACCATTTGTTAGCATATCGAATGCGTTCTGCCGCGTCACCTGCACAAATTCCAGGTCTACACCCCACGCCTCTGCAATACTACGAGCAAGGTCGGCATCAAACCCGGCGACTTCGCCGCGTATATTTAATGCGCTATAAGGCGGGTCATTCAGGAGTGTCCCCACACGCACTCGTCCCGACTGTTGAATCCGCGCGATAACCGATTCCGTCAAGCGATTATCAACAATCGCCCGTTCCGGCGTCGGCACCAGCGTAGGTGGAACAAGCGTCGGCACAGGATCACCATCTTGCGATAACCCAATCTGCGCGCTCAATCCTAGACAAAACACAAGCAGCAAGAGACCGAAAAGCTGAACGCGATATTTCATAAATCAGACCTGTATAATCCGTTGTGTGCGATGTATTCGAGGACAGAATCAGGCACGACATAACGAACACTTTTGCCCTGTTCCAATCGTTCAATGACGTGGGTTGACGACAGCCAGATACCCAATAACGGCGCATCGACCATCACGACCTGTTCCGCCAATCCGGGCAGTTCATCATCGTGCATGTGTGCATGAATATCTTCGTCAGACCGCCGCATCACCGCGAGTTTGCAATGTTCATAGAGTTCCCGCGCGCGCGTCCACGTCGGCAAATTACGCAGGTTATCCCCACCCATCACAAAATACAATTCGGTGTCGGGATATTGACTTTGAATAATCTGGACGGTATCAGCCGAATAATGTGGGCCGGGACGGTCAACATCCACGCGCGAAATACTAAAGCGGTTGTTATTCGCTATTGCAACTTCAATCATGGCTAACCGATGTTTTGCACTCGTGCGCGTATTGTTCTGCTTATGGGGATGATCGCCAGCGGGCACAAAAAAAATGTGATCGAGTTGTAAGGCTTCATAGGTATATTCCGCTAGAATCAAATGACCGATATGTGGCGGGTCAAATGTGCCACCGAGAATGCCCACTCGTTTATAAAGCACACTCACTCTGCCCATTCCAATTCATAGTCGCCGATAAACACCGTATCCCCTTCCTGTACGCCCGCCTTTTGCAGCGCAGTGGTTACCCCAAGTGTTTCCAGAATACGGTGAAACCGAACGATGGCTTCCTCATAATCCCAGTAGGTCATTGCCGCCGCGCGTTCGATCCGTTTACCGACTACGCGATATACACCGTCACTTTCGCGCAGCACTTCAAACGTGAGTGATTCCTCCGGCAGTTCATATACAGGCGTTTCAATCACTTCGATGGGTTCATCTGGCAGCTCGCTATATACCTGCAATACACGCTGCTTGAGCGCCTTGACATTTTCCTGTGTCATTGCCGAAATTGAAATGGCTTGCACATTATGTTCTAGCAGCGCCGCCTCTACTTGCGGCCACTGTTCTTGGGCCTGTGGCATATCGATCTTATTAAAGACCACCACCTGAGGCCGTTCACGCAGTTTTTCGTCGTATAAAGCCAATTCCGAGTTAATCTGACTATAATCAGCAAGGGGGTCGCTGCTCGTCCCATCAAGCAGATGAATAAGCAGGCGGGTACGCTGCACATGACGCAAAAACGCATGACCCAGCCCTACCCCCATGTGCGCCCCTTCTATCAAGCCGGGAATATCGGCAAAAACGAGGTCGCGGTCATCATAAACAACCACGCCCAAATTTGGCTCAAGCGTTGTAAATGGATAATCGGCAATCCTGGGTTTGGCATTGCTTACAACAGATAAGAGAGTCGATTTGCCTGCATTGGGCACGCCAACAATGCCCACATCAGCGATGAGTTTCAACTCAAGTTCTAGCCAGCGTTCTTCACCCGGTTCGCCTTTTTCCGCCACGCGCGGCGCCTGGTTCGCAGATGACACAAAATGGGCGTTACCGCGTCCGCCACGTCCGCCGTGCGCGACGACTACCGAATCGTCGTGTTTCACTAAATCTGCTAGCACCACACCCGACCCGGCATCACGGACAACCGTTCCCGGCGGCACGTCGATTTCCAATGTTGGGGCACTCGCGCCGGTTTTATTGGTTGAACCCCCTTTTTTGCCATGTTCAGCCCGAAAATGAATCCGCTTTTGAAAAGCAGCAAAACTATTCAGTCTTGGATTGACACGCAATACAACCTCACCGCCGCGTCCGCCATCGCCACCCGACGGCCCGCCGCGCGGCACATACTTTTCTCTCCTGAACGACACCATCCCCGCCCCACCATCACCGCTGCGGACATAGATTTTAGTCTTATCGAACAACATGGATTAATCGCCTCTATTGACCTCAAATATGCCGTAAGGTCGTCCTGCCTTATACCAGGCAATTGTGCGCCGCGCGCCCTCGCGAAAATCAGTCGGCTGAAAGCCCAGTTCGCGCCGGGCTTTCTGGCTGGAAACGCGCCAATTATTATAAACATACGAGCGCAATGTCAAAGGCCAGAAGGGTTCTCGCCGTGTAAAGATTGAAAGTGCGGTCAAGACCTGCGAGACAAATATGCCCAACCATCCCGGTATAGGCATTCTAGGCCAGCGAATTTGCGCTTCTTCACAAATAATATCAAATGCTTCTTTGTGTGAAATCCAGTCACCACAGATATTATAGATTTCGCCAACCCGCGCCTTCTCCAACGCGAGTAAAATCCCCTGCACCACATCCTCGATGTAAGCCGGGAAAATAATATACCTGCCACCGCTGATTTGCATGATAATACCGCGCATCGGGTCTTTAAAGAATAGGCGGTTGAAGGCATATTCCCCTAATGGGCCATAAAATGCGCCGGGTCGTAATACGATTGTCGGCAACTTATGCTCCTGATAATAACGAAATACCTCGCGCTCGGCTTCAAATTTACTGTGTTGGTAGCCATCTGCTGGATGTGCGGGATGCGACTCGTCTACAATCCCGTCAGGATCGGGTTCCCCAATTAGTGCCGCCGTCGAAATATAGATAAATCGTTCCACATCCACCCGACATGCCGCGGCTAAGAGATTAGCTGTTCCAGCTTTATTCGTTAATAAAAACTCTTTCTCATCGCCCCAAAAACGAAACAAGCCAGCCGCATGAATCACGTATCGACAATCTGCCACGGCTTTGGCAACTGCCTGTGCATCGCGCAAATCGCCTTGTACGGCGGTCACATTGGGGAATTGGTGCAGCCAGCTATTCTTTTCCGGGTTACGTGTTAATACGCGCACCTGCTGACCGGACTGTTTGGAAAGTGCAGGAATTAAATGCCGCCCAAGAAATCCTGTGCCGCCTGTAACTAAAATCATACATACCGCCAGTTCTGGAATATCAACTACAACGGAGTGTAGTGGATAAAGATAAGGTCAATTATAACAACCTGTCGAGGGAGGTAGAGAAGATAACTGTATTTCCACACTGGACGCTGTCGCATAGTACCGTTGCCATCCCAGTTGTAATTCTTGCACAAACGCATCAATTTTCCAGCGGTGATGTCGTTCGTCGAACACCATCCGATAAATCAATACGCCTGAACCAAGGTCTTGAGTATGCAGACGTCTGCCGGTATGACCGTCATACGTCGCCATCCGGCGATCAAATTGTGTATCCAACAATAAACACTGGCGGCAATCGGGCGACAAATCACGGATTTCGATATGATGGTCTGCCCGCAGAATGCCCACACAGCGCGGCATATTCGCGGTTGAATAGTGCTGTAGCGTAACCCGATAATCATGAAGATATTCACCCGATAGATACAGTGCCGCCTCGCGCCATTGACGCGCCGTATGTAACACGATGCTCTTTTGTTGCCACGCCAGCGCCGCCCGATAATCGGTTTGGATAGTTCCAACGAGGTCGCTTGCCGGCACAGTTACCGAGCCAGCTGAAGGTTGTGTGCGAAGGCGATACCACTGTTGAAAGATGTTCATCGGGTAGTGGCTGTATAGCAGGATCAACATAGCCACAATCCCCAGAAATATCCCAACAAACATCCATACAAACATAGCCAACCTATCCTATCCATACATAGCACAGACTGTACCAGTCAGCACACAAATACGCAACTATGATATTCTTCATCGGGTCAAGGGGAAATTATAGAGGCGTTTTAGAGTCATCATTTAGCAGCGTCCACACCGTATGACGCAAACGTGCCATGCTAACAGGGCGTATCACCGACTTAACATTACCCGGCGGTACAACCTGTGGTTCATCCATTATTGCCACAACAGGCAGCATTCGCAGGCTGTGAATCTCGCGCATCATCCCCAGCAGCTGCCATCCGTGCAT